>CALRME020000170.1:0-6689 GCA_943369045.1 Sphingobacterium thalpophilum | reverse complement strand
AGAAGCGGTGCGGAAACATCGACGCCAGCTCCAGCGCCGCCTCACTGGCGCGCTGCGCATCGCCCTGCACCAGCGCCTGGCCGACCGGCCCGGCCTGCGCACCCGACAGGACGATCAGGCCTTCACCGAGCTCGCGCAGCCATTCCAGCTTGCACACGCCCTGGGCCTTGACCACGTTGGCGGTCCAGCCGCGGGCCAGCAGTTCGCACAGGTTGAGGTAACCCTGCTTGTTCTGTACCAGCACGATGATGCGCGAGAGCACCGCCGGGTCCCTGGACATGCCCTGCAGCAGCAGCTCGGCGCCCAGCAGCGGTTTGACACCCTTGCCTCGTGCTTCCTTGTAGAACTTGATGCCGCCAAAAAGGTTGTTGAAGTCGGTGATCGCCAGCGCAGGCTGGCCGTCCGCCGCTGCTGCCTTGACGATGTCCTCGATCCGGTTGGTGCCGTCGACGACGGAAAATTCGGTGTGCAGGCGCAGGTGGACAAACATGTGGCCCATTTTACGGGGCCATCACGATCCGCTTGGGTGCCTCCAGCGTGCGAGCGGCTTCTTCCATTTCAAAAAGCAGCGCCTTGAGGCCGTCCGCGCCAAGCCGGCGCTGGGTCCAGACGATTTTCAGGTCGAACTCAGCCGCCGGTCCCAGCGAATCGGCCATGCGCGTGCTTTGCGTCAGCACGTGTGTGGCCAACGCAAGGACCTGGGCCTGGCTGCTTGTGCCGGTGGCGATGGCAGCGAAACGCGTCTTTGAAAGGCGCGCGATCGACCAGGTGTCGCCCAGCACGCTTTGCAGGCAGGCGGCAAAGCGCACGATGGCGCGTTCGGTCAGCACAAACCCATGGTCGACGCTGATCTGTTCCAGGCCAGGCAGTACGAACAGGATGATGGAACTGCGCCCGCCCCCGGCGCCCTGCTTGAGCAACGCACGGTCCCAGGCCTGCTGGAAACCCTGGTAGGACAGCAGGGCCGTGAGCGGGTCCCGGCTGGCGGCAACCGCCGCGCGGCCCAGCACGTCACGTCCGTAGCGCTCGCGGGCGAACAACGCCTGGCGAAAAAGCAGCGCGCTCGCAAACAGCAGGGAGCCGACCGCGGCCGCACGCACGTCCAGCGCCGCAGGAAATATTCCGCGCACGTAGATCAGCAGCACCGACAGCCCGAAGCAGGCGACCGCCGCGACGATCCAGCGCACGTAACGGCCGCCGCGAAGCGCGCTCAGGCTGCAGAGCACGATGCATGCAACAAGCGTGATGCCCGTCCAGGCCGCCGCGCCGGGCAGGCGCCATCCACCGGGCAGCCACAGGACCTGGACGACTGCATACGCAACGCCCGCAACAAGTATCAGCACCTTGAGCCATCTTTCCGGGCGCCTGACATAGCGCTGGTCGAGCGACTCGGCCGTCATAAGCACGATCAGGCCGGCCAGGACCACGCCCGAGAACTGTTTGCAGGCGTCGTTGAATTCCGGGTATTCGGGTGTGAACCAGACCGCCATATAGCCGTTGAGGCACATCACGGTCAACAGCGTCCAGATGCTGAGCAGGGCCAGCAGCCAGTTCGCCCGGCGGCCCATCAGGAAACCACCGATCGTGCAGACAACCGAGACCATCAGGCCCAGGCCCATGATCAGGCCGGACAGGTTGGCCTGCCGGGTCTGGCCTTCACGGAAGGCCGGATCGGCCATGATCCAGACCGGCGCGCGCATCCTGCCGTTGTTGGCGATGGTGACGATCAGGTCCACCGCGTCCTCTCGAACAAGGACCGGGATGGCCGGGAACTGGCCAACGAACGGCCAGCGCGACAGGGCCACCCGGTCCCCGGCGATGGCGCTTTTCCAGCCGCCGTAGCGCGAGCGGTACCAGACCTGCACTTCGTCAATGGCGGCGATGGGCACCTGCACGACATAGGTGTCCCGCTCACGGCTGCCATGCAGCGTGATGCGGCCGACCAGGCGCTGGCCTGGCTCGATACGCCATTGGGAGTCCGGGGCGATTTCCTCTCCGTCCTCGCCCAGCCAGAGCAGGTCCGGGTCAATGGCGGTTGCCACCGGCACCACCCGGGTTGCCATGAGCTCCGTGAGGTTGGTCTGGGGCTTGGCCTGGGCCAGCGCCAGGTCGGGCGGCGGCGCGGCCCAGACCGGGGCGGCAAGGCACGCGAGCACAACAAGAATCCGTCTGAGGAACACGATAATGGGGCGGCTGCCCGCCCATTGTTTTAGTTGTCTTCCGACTGTAGTCCACTCCCCCTTGCCGGTACAAGCCCCTTGCCTTCCATCCTGAACATCGCCGCCTACCGTTTTGTGGGCATCAACGACACCGCCGGCCTGCGCGGGCAACTGCACGACGCCGCCCGTGCGCAGGGCCTCATGGGCACCATCCTGCTGGCCGAAGAAGGCATCAACCTGTTCCTCGCAGGGCCGCAGGCCGCTATTGAGCATTTCGTCACACAGTTGTGCACGGATGCCCGCTTTGACGGGCTGGAGATCAAGCGCAGCTGGTCCGAAAGCCAGCCTTTCAGGAAGCTCCTGGTCAAGGTCAAAACTGAAATCATCCGGATGAACCACCCCGCCATCCAGCCGGCTGCCGGCCGGGCGCCGGCCATTGACGGCTCCACGGTCAAGCGCTGGCTGGACCAGGGCCACGACGACGAAGGCCGCGAAGTCGTCACGCTGGACACGCGCAACGCGTTTGAGGTGGACCATGGCAGTTTCGAGGGCGCGGTCGACTGGCGCATTGAAAAGTTCAGCGATTTTCCGCAAGCCTTTGAGGCGCACCGCACGGACCTGGAAGGCAAGACCGTGGTGAGTTTTTGCACCGGCGGCATCCGCTGCGAGAAAGCCGCCATCTACATGCGCGAAGCCGGGCTGGACCATGTGTGGCAACTCGATGGCGGCATCCTGAAGTACTTCGAGGATACCGGCGGCGCGCACTACAAGGGCAACTGTTTCGTGTTCGACGAACGCCGCACGTTGGACGCGGCGCTGGCACCGGGCACGGGCCAGGGCGAGCCCGACTAAGGCTTAGCTGAACCGGTGTTCGGGCAGCGGGATGAATTCCGTCTCGCCGGGCACGGCGTCAAAGCGCCGGGCTTCCCAGTCCTGCGCCGCCTGCACGATGCGCTCCTTGCGGCTGGAGACGAAGTTCCACCACATGTGGCGCGGCGCATCCAGCGGCTCGCCACCCACGACCACGAAGCGCGCCGGCAAGGCCGTGGCAACGCGTGCAGCTTCGCCCGGCACCAGCGTGGCAAAGCAAAATTCGTCCAGCGGCTGGCCGTCGATCTCCAGTGAGCCCTGCACGGCATAGACAGCCATTTCTGGGGCGAGCGGCGGCAACTCGATGGACGAGCCCGGGGGCAGCATCACGTCCAGGTAAAGGGTTTCCGAGAATGTGGCGACGGGCGACGGCACCCCGAACGCACTCCCGATAAGCACCCGCACCAGCGCATCGCCGACGGGTATTTCAGGGATCTGGTCGGCCGGCGTGTGGGCAAAGCCGGGCTCCGCTTCCTCATGCGAGACCGGCAGGGCCGTCCAAAGCTGCAGGCCGTGGTTGACGAAGGGCTGGTTGCGCAATGACTCTGGCTTGCGCTCCGAATGCACGATGCCCCTGCCCGAGGTCATCCAGTTGATGGCGCCGGGGCGGATCTCCTGCACCGTGCCCAGGCTGTCGCGGTGCATCATCGCGCCCTCGAACAGGTAGGTCACCGTGGCCAGCCCGATGTGCGGATGGGGCCGCACATCGTGGTTGGCACCGGGCTCCTCGGTCACGGGGCCGAAGTGGTCGAAAAAGATGAAAGGACCCACGCTGCGGCGCTGCGCCGCCGGCAGAAGCCGGCGGACGGTGAAGCCGCCGCCCAGGTCCTTGTGGTGGCCGGTCAGGATCAGTTCAATGCTCATCCGGCCAGCCTATCACTGTGGGTTCAGGCCGTCACGCGGCCTGCAACCGTGGCCACGCGCTTGCCGAACAGCTTCGCGGTTTCCAGGTCGCCCGGCAGCATTTCGGCGGGAGAAGAATCCGAAGGCGACTGGGCCATCGCGCCGGAGAACGAGCCGACATAGTTCACGTCATTGCGCGTGGCTGCCTTGCTGTTGGACGGCATCAGGGCCGTGCCCACCCACAGGCCGCCGTGCTGCATCGCCAGCGTGAACAGGTAATGCAGCGTGGACAGCTTGTCGCCGTTCATGGTGGCGCTGTTGGTAAAGCCCGCAAAGAGCTTGTCTTTCCATTCCTGGCTGAACCAGGGCTTGGAGGACGCGTCGGCGAACTTCTTGAACTGCCAGCTGACGCTGCCCATGTAGGTGGGCGAGCCCATGATGATGGCGTCGGCCGCCTTGAGCTGCTCCCAGCCGCCTTCAGGCAGGTTGCCCTCGGCATCGATGGCGATGAGCTGGGCGCCAGCGCCCTCGGCCACGGCCTGTGCCATGCGTTGGGTGTGGCCGTAGCCGGAGTGGTAGATGACGGCGATGGTTGCCATTTGGGCTCTTTCGGTTGGTTGTTATCGATGGGGAAATTTCAGCGGCCGCGCTTGGCGTCCAGGCTCCAGCCACCGGCGCCCCAGGCGAAGATGGTCAGCAGTCCGCCGACGACGGCGATGTTCTTGAAGAAGGCTTGTTGCTGCTGCATGACCTGCTCGGCCGGCACGCCCCAGAAGTTGTGGAAGATGAAGGTGATCACGAAGGTGAAGATGGCGATGCCCAGCGCCGCCCAGCGGGTCTGGAACCCGACAAGCAGCAACAGGCCCAGGCCCAGTTCCACGGCGATGGCGATGGCCGCGCAGACTTCGGGCAACGGCACGCCCTTGGAGGCAATGTAGCCCGCGGTGCCGGCGAAGCCACCGATCTTGCTGAGGCCTCCGGGGATGAACAGCAGGGCGATGAGGGCGCGGCCGGCCAGCGAGGCGGCGTTCTGGACAGTGGTGGAAGGCGTCATGGGAATCTCCTTGGGTTGACGTGAACGTGGGTTGAAAAAATCAGGCGGCGAGGTCGAACACCAGCACTTCGGCGTGCTTGCCGCCGGCCAGTTCAATGCGGGTTTCTTTTTCGAGCATGGCTGCGTCGCCGGCCACCAGGCGCTGGCCGTTGACTTCGAGCTCGCCGCGCACCAGGTGCACGTAGCCCTTGCGGGAGGCGTCGATCGCCAGCGTTGCGCTCTCTGCGCCGTCGAACAGGCCGGCATACACGCGCGCATCGGCATGGATCAACACCGAGCCCTGCGCTGCATCGGGCGATGCGACCAGGCGCAGCTTGCCGCGCTTGTCGCCTTCGGGAAAGGTCTTCTGCTCGTAGCTGGCCGGGATGCCGGTGACGTTGGGCTCGATCCAGATCTGCAGGAAGTGTGTGGTCTGGTCGGCCGCGTGGTTGAACTCACTGTGCTGCACGCCGGTGCCGGCGCTCATGCGCTGAACGTCACCCGGCGGGATGCCCTTGACGTTGCCCAGCGTGTCCTTGTGCGCGAGGTTGCCCTCGAGCACGTAGCTGATGATTTCCATGTCGCGGTGGCCGTGGGTGCCAAAGCCCATGCCCGGTGCAATGCGGTCTTCGTTGATGACGCGCAGGTTGCCGAAACCCATGTGCTTGGGGTCGTAATAGTTGGCAAACGAGAAGCTGTGGAAGGACTTGAGCCAGCCGTGGTCGGCGTAGCCGCGTTCCTGGGATTTGCGGGTGGTCAGCATATGGCTTTCCTTTCTTTCAATGCTTCCAATGTAGGAGCGCAGCGGCTGTCGGCCAACGTCGCCAATTGATGGATTCATTCAAGTTATTTGAATTAAAATTACACTTTCATGCAAAATGCACGCAACGCCCTGACCCCCGACGCCCTGGCGATGCTGCAGGTGTGCGCCACCACGGGCAGTTTTGCGGCCGCGGCACGCGAACTGGGCCTGGTGCCCAGCGCCGTCACCTACCGCGTGCGGCAGATCGAGGAGGCACTGGACGTCCTGTTGTTCGACCGGAGCTCGCGCCAGGCCAAACTCACCGAGGCCGGTGCCGAGCTGCTGCGCGAGGGGGAGCGGCTGCTGCTGGAAGTCGATGCGGTGGCCAACCGCGTCAAGCGCGTGGCCACCGGTTGGGAGCCGCAGTTCACCATTGCAGCGGACAGTGCAATCTCGCGACCCATCCTGATGGAACTGGCGCAAGCCTTCTTCGAGCAGGACCCGCCGACCCGGCTGCGCATCCGCGACGAGACGCTCTCGGGCACGCTGGCCGCGCTGACATCGGGCCAGGCCGACCTGGCCATAGGTGTACCGCTGGAGCCGGGCACGTCCGCCGGCATCCAGGTCCGCGTCATGGGCGAACTTGAATTCGTCTATGCCGTTGCACCCCACCATCCCCTGGCCACCCTGGCCCAACCCCTGAAAGACGAAGTGCTCCAGAAGTACCGCGCGGTGGCGGTGGCAGATTCGGTGGCGCGCGGCAGCGGCCTCACGCTTGGCCTGCTGGCGGGGCAGGACGTATTCACCTTGCCGACCATGCAGCAGAAGCTGGAGGCCCAGGTGCGCGGCCTGGGCGGGGGCTTCCTGCCCGAGCCGATGGCACGGCCCTATGTGGAAACCGGGCGGCTGGTGGTGCGCCAGGTCGAGCGTGCGCGCCGCGTGGCACGCATGAGCTACGCGTGGCGCGGCGACAGCACCTCGCGCCAGGGCCGCGCATTGCAGTGGTGGCTACGCCAGCTGGAAAGCCCTGCCACGCGCAAGG
>CALRME020000169.1:0-6704 GCA_943369045.1 Sphingobacterium thalpophilum | reverse complement strand
CAGCCGCCACTTGACCGCAGTCAAGCGCCCGGCGCCGTCACCTAAGATACCGGGATGGAGAAGGGAACGACACCGACGCACACACCCATGATGGCCCAGTACCTGGCGATCAAGGCGGACCACCCGCAGACGCTGGTGTTCTACCGCATGGGGGATTTCTACGAACTCTTCTATGGCGACGCGGAAAAGGCCGCGCGCCTGCTCGACATCACGCTGACGCGCCGCGGCAACTCGGCCGGCGAGCCGGTGGTCATGGCCGGCGTTCCCTTCCACTCGATGGAGAACTACCTGGCACGGCTGATCCGGCTGGGCGAGTCAGTGGCCATCTGCGAGCAGGTCGGCGACGTGGCCACCTCCAAGGGCCCGGTAGAGCGCAAGGTGATGCGGGTGGTGACGCCCGGCACGCTGACCGACACCGAGCTGCTCAGCGACAAGTCCGAGGCCATGCTGCTGGCCGTGCACCAGGGCTCGCGCCACAGCTGCGGCCTGGCCTGGCTGTCTGTAACGCAGGGCGCGCTGCAGCTGGCCGAATGCGCGGCCGATGAGCTGGAAGCCTGGGTGGCCCGCATCTCGCCCAGCGAACTGCTCTACAGCGCCGACGTAACGCCTGCTTTCTCGCAGCGGCTCGCCGCCCTGCGAGTCAACAGCTCCCTCTCACTGACCCAGCGCCCCGAATGGCAATTTGATTCCGGCCTGGGCCTGCGCAAGCTGCTGGAACAGCTGGGCAGCGCCACGCTGGCCGCCTGGGATGCCGACAGCCTGGTGCAAGCCCACGCCGCCGCAGCAGCACTGCTGGGCTATGCCGAGCACACCCAGGGCCGGGCGCTGTCGCACGTCCAGACCCTGCAGGTGCAGCGCGACGACGACCTGATTTCCCTGCCCGTCACCACCCGCCGCAACCTGGAGCTGGTGCAGACCCTGCGCGGCGAGGATTCGCCGACCTTGTTCTCGCTGATGGACACCTGCATGACGGGCATGGGCAGCCGCATGCTCAAGTGCTGGATGCTCGAGCCCCGGCGCGAGCGCAGCCAGGCGAAGAACCGGCTTGACGCTATCGGCCAGTTGCGCGAAGGCCCGTGGCAAAAACTGCGTGAGCAGCTCAAGGGCATCAGCGATGTGGAGCGCATCACGGCCCGCATCGCGCTGCGCCAGGTGCGGCCGCGTGAACTGGTGGGTTTGCGCCAGTCGCTACAAAAATCAGAGCTGCTCAAGCACATTCTGAGCGCTTCTCAAGCACTTTTAGCAGGTATAGGCGACGGCTTGCAGGCGCCGCCGGAGTGCGCGGATCTGCTGGCCCGGGCCATCTCGGAGGAGCCGGCCGCCCTGGTGCGCGACGGCGGCGTGATCGCCCCCGGCTTCGATGCCGACCTCGACGAACTGCGTGGCATCCAGGACAACTGCGATGCGTTCCTGCTCGACCTGGAAACACGCGAGAAGGCCCGCACCGGAATCGCCAACCTGCGAGTGCAGTTCAACAAGGTGCATGGCTTCTACATCGAGGTCACGCAAGGCCAGGCGTCGAAGGTGCCCGACGACTACCGCCGCCGCCAGACGCTCAAGAATGCCGAGCGCTTCATCACGCCCGAGCTCAAGGCCTTTGAGGACAAAGCCCTGTCGGCACAGGAGCGCGGCCTGGCGCGCGAAAAATACCTCTACGAACAGGTGCTTGACGCCTTGCAGGCGCATGTTCCTGCCCTCGGGAAGCTCGGCCGCGCCATCGCCTCGCTGGACGCGCTGTGCGCGATGGCCGAGCGCTCGCTCACTCTCAACTGGTGCTTGCCGCAATTCACGAAAGAGCCCGGCATCGAGATCACGCAGGGGCGCCATCCGGTGGTCGAATCGCGCCTGGCCGAGACTTCCGCCGGCGCTTTCATCGCCAACGACACGCGCATGGGCCCGAAACAGCGCATGCAGGTCATCACCGGCCCCAACATGGGCGGCAAGTCCACCTACATGCGCCAGGTGGCCATCGTCTGCCTGATGGCCTCGATGGGCTCCTACGTGCCCGCGAGCGCCTGCCGCCTGGGGCCGATGGACGCCGTCCACACCCGCATAGGCGCGGCCGACGACCTGGCCAACGCCCAGTCGACCTTCATGCTGGAGATGACGGAGGCGGCGCAGATCCTGCACGCGGCCACACCGCAGTCGCTGGTGCTGATGGACGAGATCGGCCGGGGCACCTCCACCTTCGATGGCCTGGCACTTGCTTCGGGCATTGCCACCCACCTGCACGACAAGACCCAGGCCTTCACCTTGTTCGCCACCCATTACTTCGAACTGACCGAGTTCCCGGCAAAGCACCACGCCGCGGTGAACATGCACGTGAGCGCCACGGAATCGGGCGCCGACATCGTTTTCCTGCACGAAATCCAGCCCGGGCCGGCCAGCCGCAGCTACGGCATCCAGGTGGCGCGGCTGGCGGGCATGCCCAGCGCAGTGGTCAACCACGCCCGCCACGCCCTGGCCGCGCTGGAAACCCAGCAGGAACAAAGCCGCGAGCAGGTAGACTTGTTCGCACCGCCGCCCGAAGCGCCGACCGCCACGCACAGCGCGGTGGAAGCAGCCCTCGCGACCCTCGATCCCGATGCGCTCAGCCCGCGCGAAGCCCTCGACGCGCTGTACGCCCTGAAGAAAATGAAAGACAAACAATGACTTATTGCGTCGGCATCAAACTCAACGCCGGGCTGGTGTTCCTGTCCGACTCGCGCACCAACGCCGGTGTGGACCACATCAGCACCTTCCGCAAGATGATCGTCTACGAAAAGCCGGGCGACCGCTTCATGGTGCTGCTCTCTGCCGGCAACCTGAGCATCAGCCAGTCGGTGCGCGAGATCCTGCAGGTCGAGCAGCTCAAGGAGAGCGAAGGCAGCGAGCCCATCACCATCTGGAACGCCAAGAGCATGTTCGACGCCGCCCGCGTGCTGGGCAATGCGGTGCGCCATGTGTACGACCGCGACGCCGAGGCGCTGAAATACGCCGGCGTTGAGTTCAATGTCTCGCTGGTGTTCGGCGGCCAGATCCGCGGCGAGGGCATGCGCCTGTTCCATGTGTACTCGGCCGGCAACTTCATCGAAGCCACGCCCGAGACGCCCTACTTCCAGATCGGCGAATCGAAGTACGGCAAGCCCGTGCTCGACCGCGTGCTCACGCCCGAGACGCCGCTGGACGAAGCCGCCAAGTGCGCCCTGGTGTCCATGGACTCGACCATGAAGTCCAACCTCTCGGTCGGCCCGCCGCTGGACCTGGTCGTGTACGAGGCCAACCGCTTCGAATCGGACAAGGTGGTCTGCATCGACATGTCCAACCCCTACTACCGCATGCTGCACAACAGCTGGGGCCAGAAGCTGCGCGAGGTGTTCGACAGCCTGGAAGACCCGGTCTGGGACGACGCCCACACCGACACACCGCTGAAGATCTCCAGCACCGATGGCCGCAGCCAGCCGCTTCGCAAGATTTCGCGCCCTGAAGACCGTTTGATCTGAATGTCTTGTAATCCCAGGCGTGATGGAACCGGCTGGCAGCGGAGTTAGTCCGGCACGAGTGGCACGGTCACGTCGAATCCCACCGCTGGATTTCCAGCTGCTTCTGTGCGGCCCGAGAACGCGGCCACCCGGAAGATCCAAGCTCCATCCCTCTGAAAAATCTCACGAATCCCATAGTCATTGTGCTGACGGGTCACCACCGTGCGCCCTTGCCTGAGCACCCGTCCGTCTAGGTGGATGACATCGACGTCGACGGTTGCGCCATTGACCATCGCCACGTAAACCGCATTGGCGCTGCATGCCACGCCTCTGACATTGCTGCTCGCGTTGAGGGTCCACCCCGGTGTGACCACTTTGTGCCACTGTGCATCTACGAGCTTGACAGTGCCAGGGCAATCAACAATCTGGCGCTTTCCAGTGCCCTCATTGAGCTTCGCATGCGACTCCAGTTGGCGGCTGGCGAGCGCCTCGCGCGATGAGACCAAGGATGGCTCCGTCGTCGGGACCAGCACACTCTGCACAAATTTCAATGCATGGTCGCCCACCCAGCCGTGACCATCTTCGATCATGCCGTCGTAGAAAGTCTTGCTGGCAATGAGTTCGCCATTGAAAGTATCTTGGATGGTGATCTTGGAGCGCAACACCGCTCCCGGACCTTCAGAATCCATGCGGTAAGACTCGACCACTTCGTGCACGAGGTAGCGAGCGGCCCTGCCCGTTGGCCGCTCCATCCACTCCCCATTCGGCAAGGCTTCGTGGACAACGCCGTCCACAACAAGGAACTTGTACTTGCTTTTATGCAAATAGCCGGTCTCCAGCAATGGATAGCGCCTGGCCGGAACGCCCGTGCGTCGCACCTCAATCGACTCCACATCAATCATCGATCGTTTAACCAGAGTACTTTCGTACATTCGAAACTGCATCACCAGGCCGATCACGCACGGAAGGCTGCAGGCAATCGCCGCAGCTTTCCAGCGGTCCAATCTCCACTTGCCTCCGGATTGCATCTGTTCAGAACGCATGATTGCCATGCATAAAAGAAGGAACGAGAGCAGCCAAAGCCACATCGCGGGGTACCTGCCAATGTCACCAAGGACAGGTTGCTTGCCCGCACCGCCACTCGACATAGCGAGCAAATTGAAAAGCAAGGCGCCCCCAACCCAGTCCGCTTTCGCTTCCTTGGCGCCGGATTTGCCAGCCAGATGCAATCGGCGGAGATTCGACAGAAAGACAAGATTTGTCCAGACGGACAACGCAAGCAGCGGCGAGAAAAGCAATCCCAACGGAAAAATGAGAGCGCCTTTTGCAGCAAGTTCCCAGCCGGGAATCCAGCCTTGGGGAACAGACATTGCCGGCGCGAAAAGGCTGGCCACCCAACACACCAGCGCCAAAGGCCCAAGCAGCGGGGTTGCTGTCAGCTGATCATTCGCCGCGCCTTTTTTCTCCTGGGGTTCGTCGTCACTCCTCATGATGAGGAGTTTAATGATCATGCGTGAGGCGAAGACTAGTGTGCCGACAACGTTGCGACAGCCTCCGCCACGTCCCTGCGGGACAATCGTCGAATGTCCCTGATCGTTTTCTCCCACGCCAACAGCTTCCCCGCCGCCACCTACGCCGTCATGTTCAAGAGCCTGCGCTCGCGCGGGTTCCTCGTCAAAAGCGTGGACAAGTTCGGCCACGATCCGAAGTACCCCGTCAGCAACAACTGGCCCCACCTGGTGGCCCAGTTGCATGACTGCGTCCAGCGCGAGACCGACAAGGCCGGTGAGCCGGCCTTCCTGGTCGGCCATTCGCTGGGCGGGTTCCTGAGCCTGATGTGCGCCGCCCGCCATCCGGAACTGGCCAGGGGCGTGCTGCTGCTGGATTCGCCCCTGCTGGGCGGCTGGCGCGCCACCACGCTGGGCGTGATCAAGCGCACCCAGCTGGTCGGCTCGGTCTCACCCGGCGCCGTAAGCCGCCGCCGCAAGAACAGCTGGGCCTCGCACGAAGCGGCGCTGGAACACCTGCGCCACAAGAAGGCCTTCGCCAAATGGGATGAGCAGGTGCTGCACGACTACATCACCCACTGCACGCACGACCACGACGGGCAGCGCGTCCTGAGCTTCGACCGCGACATTGAAACGGCTATCTACAACACCCTGCCCGACAACCTGGACCGGCTGCTGAGGCGCCATCCCCTGAAATGCCCCGTCGCCTTCATAGGCGGCACGCGTTCTGAAGAAATGAAGCAGGTCGGCATGACGATGACGCTGCAGGTGGTCAAGGGCCGCACCATGATGCTCGACGGCAGCCACCTGTTCCCCATGGAAAAGCCCATCGCCACCGCCGCCGCCATCGAGGCGGCCTTGCGCGGATTCGACTTCCCCTGAACCCTCTAGACAGGGCGCACTAGAGCATCCGTATTGCTTTGCAATGTTGCAGTGAAGCACTTGTGGCTGCGTCCTACAGCGCGCCTCCATGCTGCCCCACAGGCGCCCACCTGAGCCACCGCCACATTCATGGGCATGGACTCAACACAAGCAATCAACACCTTCCGCGCACCGCCCCTGTCGCTGCTGGCGATGGAGCCCCTGCGCGCCCTGTTTGACTACGTCTCTTCCCGCGTCGCCGGCGACCCCCGGCCCACGGGCGACGGCCACCCGGTCATCGTCTACCCGGGACTGGGCGGCGGCGCGCTGACCACCTCGCACCTGCGCAGCCTGCTGCGGCGCACCGGCTTTGCCGCCACCGACTGGGGCCACGGCGTCAACACCGGGCCCGAGGGCGACCTGGACGCCTGGCTGGCCCGCCTGGTAGCCGACGTGCGCAAGCTGCAAGCCGAACACGGCGGCCGCAAGGTCAGCCTGGTCGGCTGGAGCCTGGGCGGCGTTTACGCCCGCGAGATCGCCAAGCTGGCGCCCGATGCGGTGCGGCAAGTCATCACGCTGGGAACGCCGTTCGCCTCGCTGGGCGGCGCCAACCACGCCGGCGGTGTGTTCAAGCTGCTCAACCGCAGCGCCGCGCCCCTGACGCCCGAACTGCAGGAACGGCTGCGCCAGTGCCCGCCCGTGCCCTTCACCTCGGTGTTCAGCAAGAGCGACGGCGTGGTGTCGTGGCGCGGGTGCATCGAGAAGCGTTCGGAAGTCTCCGAGAGCATTGAAGTGACCGCCAGCCACCTGGGCATGGTCACCCATCCCGATGCGCTGCGCGTGATCGTCGACCGCCTGTCCCAGCCCGAAGGCC
>CALRME020000168.1:0-6731 GCA_943369045.1 Sphingobacterium thalpophilum | reverse complement strand
GCCCGGGACGGCGCCGCGCGCGGCGGCCAGCGTGGCGGCCACTTCAACCGGGTGGTGGCCGTAGTCCTCGATCACGGTGAACTTGCCACCGCCGTTGGCCGCAGTTGCCTTCACGTCGCCATAGCCCTGGAAGCGGCGGCCCACCCCCTTGAACCCCGCCAGCGCCTTGAGCAGGTCGGCATCCGGCACGTTCAGTTCCACCGCCACGGCGATCACCGACAGCGCGTTGAGCACGTTGTGCTGGCCCGCGAGGTTGAGCACGACATCCAGGTCGGGCAGCGTCACGCCATTTCGGCGGTGCGCCGTGAAATGCATCTGCGCGCCCACAGCCCGCACGTTGACGGCGCGCACCTGGGCATCCTCGCTCAGGCCGTAGCTGGTCACAGGGCATTGCACCTGGGGCACGATCTCGCGCACCGCCGGGTCGTCCACACAAAGAATGGCCGTGCCGTAGAACGGCATGCGGTGCAGGAAGTCAACGAAGGCCTTTTTCAGGTTGCCGAAGTCATGGCCGTAGGTCTCCATGTGGTCGGCATCGATGTTGGTGACCACCGCCATCACCGGCAGCAGGTTCAGGAACGAGGCGTCCGACTCATCGGCTTCCACCACGATGTAGTCACCGCTGCCCAGCTTGGCATTGGCGCCCGCGCTGTTGAGGCGCCCGCCGATCACAAAGGTCGGGTCCATGCCGGCTTCGGCCAGCACGCTGGCGACCAGGCTGGTGGTGGTGGTCTTGCCATGCGTACCTGCAATGGCGATGCCCTGCTTGATGCGCATCAGCTCGGCCAGCATCACGGCGCGCGGCACCACGGGAATCTTGCGTTTGCGCGCGGCCAGCACCTCCGGGTTGTCGGCCTGCACCGCCGTAGAGGTGACGACCGCGTCGGCGCCACTGATGTTGCTGGAGGCGTGACCGACGTAGCACTGGATGCCCAGGGTCTGGAGGCGGCGCAGCACGGGCCCGTCGGCGAGGTCGGAACCCGATATCAAGTAGCCCTGGTTGCGCAGGACCTCTGCGATGCCCGACATGCCGGCGCCGCCAATGCCCACGAAGTGGATGTGCTTGATGGCGTGTTTCATCTTGCGAGCTCCTCGCAGGCCTTGACGATGTCGGCGGTGGCGCCGGTCTTCTGCATCTTTCTGGCGTTCAGTGCACGCTCCAGCAGCGCCGCGCGGTCCAGTCCGGACAGGGTCGCAGCCAGGGATTGAGGGCTCAGGTCGCGCTGCTGCACCAGCCAGCCGCCGCCCTGGGACGCAAGGAAAGCGGCATTGGTGGTCTGGTGGTCGTCCACGGCCGAAGGGAAAGGAACAAAGATCGCAGCGGCGCCCACGGCGGCGATCTCCGTCACGGTGCTGGCGCCTGCGCGGCACACGATCACGTCGGCCTCGGCAAAAGCCTGGGCGGTGTCTTCAATGAAGGGCGTGAGGGCGGCTTCGACGCCGGCTGCCTGGTAGTTGGCTTTCAGTTCGTCGATCTGCTTTGCGCCACTCTGGTGGGCCACGTCAGGGCGCGTGGCCTCGGGAATCAAGGCCAGCGCTTTGGGAACGACGTCGTTGAGCGCCTTGGCGCCCAGGCTGCCGCCAACGACCAGCAGCTTGAGCGGGCCGCTGCGGCCGGCGAAGCGCTCGGCGGGGCCGGGTTGCTGAAGGAACGCCTGGCGCAAGGGGTTGCCCACCCACTGCGCGTTCTTCAGCACATTGGGGAAGGCCGTAAACACCCGGTCGGCGACACCGGCCAGGATCCGGTTGGCCATGCCGGCCACCGAGTTCTGCTCATGCAGCACCAGCGGCTTGCCCAGCAACACGCTCATCATCCCCGCGGGAAAGCTGATGTAGCCACCCAGGCCGATCACCACGTCGGGCTTGACGCGGCGCACCACCTGGATGCTCTGCCAGAAGGCCTTGAGCAGCCGCAGCGGCAGGAAGGCCAGCGTCAGCATGCCCTTGCCGCGCACGCCGGAGAAGTCGATGGTTTCGAAGGCAAAGCCGCGCGGCGGGACCAGGCGGCTTTCCATGCTGTCGGGGCCGCCCAGCCAGTGCACGCGCCATTGGGCATCGCGCAACGCCTCCGCAACGGCAAGCCCGGGGAAGATGTGCCCGCCCGTACCACCGGCCATGACCAATGCACATTTCGTCATGCCCGGCCCCCGCGCATCAGTTGCCGGTTTTCATAGTCGATGCGAAGCACCACTGCCAGCGCCACCAGATTCATCAGGATGGCCGACCCCCCATAGCTCATGAGCGGCAGCGTCAGGCCCTTGGTGGGCAAGGCGCCCAGGTTCACGCCCATGTTGATGAAGGCCTGGAACCCCATCCAGATGCCCACGCCCTGCGCCACAAGGCCCGCGAACACCCGGTCCAGCGCGATGGCCTGGCGGCCGATGTGCATGATGCGGCGCGTCATCCACAGGAACAGGCCGATGACCACCACCACGCCCACCAGGCCGAATTCCTCGCCGATCACTGCCAGCAGGAAGTCGGTGTGGGCCTCGGGCAGCCAGTGCAGCTTTTCCACGCTGCCGCCCAGGCCGACGCCAAAGATTTCGCCGCGGCCAATCGCGATCAGCGAATGCGAGAGCTGGTAGCCCTTGCCCAGGGCGTGCTTCTCGCTCCAGGGATCCAGGTAGGCAAAGATGCGCTCGCGGCGCCAGTCGGACAGCGCGATCATCAGGCCGAAGGCCACCACGATCACCGCGGCGATCAGGAAGAACATGCGCGCGTTGACGCCGCCCAGGAACAGGATGCCCATGGCGATCACGGCGATGACCATGAAGGCGCCCATGTCGGGCTCGGCCAGCAGCAGCAGACCCACGACGGCGACGGCAATCGCCATCGGCAGCACGGCGCGAAAGAACCGCTCCTTGACGTCCATCTTGCGGACCATGTAGTCCGCCGCGTAGAGCAGCACCGCGAACTTGGCCAGCTCCGAGGGCTGGAAGCTCATGAAGCCGAACGAGATCCAGCGGCGCGCGCCATTGACGCCCTTGCCCACGTGCGGTATCAGCACCGCGATCAGCAACACCAGCGAGGCCACGAACAGCCAGGGCGCCACTTTCTCCCAGGTGGCCACCGGCACCTGGAAGGCCAGCAGGGCGAACACGAAGGCGATCACCAGGAAGAAGGCGTGGCGCGTCAGGAAATGGGTGTGCGCGTAGCGGGCGAACTTGGGGTTGTCCGGCATCGCCACCGAAGCCGAATACACCATCACCAGCCCGAAGGCGAGCAAGGCCACCGTGACCCACACCAGCGCCTGGTCGAAGTTGTGGACGCGCGCCGGCGTGGCGGTCTCGCGGCCGGCCCCGGCGGCAGTGCCAAACATGCCGGAGAAGCGTTGCACCAGCGCGTTCATGCCACAGCCTCCAGGTCGCCACCCGAGTCGCGGGCCAGCGCCTGCACGGCGGCGCGGAACACTTGCGCCCGGTGCGGGTAGTTGCGGAACATGTCGAAACTGGCGCAGGCCGGCGACATCAGTACCGCATCGCCCGCATGGGCGCGTTGCGCGGCCAGCGAGACCGCCTGCTCCATCGATTCCGCATCCAGCAAGGTGACGCCGCTGTCTTCCAGCACGGCGCGAATCTTCGGGCCGTCTCGGCCGATCAGGATGGCGGCGCGCGCGTGGCGCGAAACGGGCAGTGCCAGCGGCGAAAAGTCCTGGCCCTTGCCGTCGCCACCCAGGATCACCACCAGCTTGCGCTCCGCGCCCAGGCCTTGCAGGGCTGCCACGGTGGCGCCCACGTTGGTGCCCTTGCTGTCGTCGAAGTACTCCACCTCATTGACGATGCCAATCGGCTCCACGCGATGGGGCTCGCCCCGGTATTCACGAAGCCCGTACAGCATGGGCCCGAGCGGGCAGCCGGCGGCGTTGGCCAGCGCCAGTGCCGCCAGGGCGTTCACGGCGTTGTGGCGGCCGCGAATGCGCAGGGCTTCGGCCGGCATCAGGCGCTGGATGTGGATCTCCTGCTCCTGTTCGCCGCGCTTTCTGCGTGTTTCGTCGGCTTCGAGCGCGCGCACCAGCCAGGCCATGCCGTTGACGATCTCGATGCCGAAGTCACCCGGCCGCTGGGGCATGTCGGCGCCGAAAGTCAGGTACTCGCGCTGCTCGTACTTGCCGCCCTTCAAGCGCACCGGCTCAGGCAACATCTTCATCACCGACGGGTCTTCACGATTGAGCACCATCAGCGCCTGGCGGCCGAACACGCGGGACTTGGCCGCGGCGTAGGCCGCCATGTCGCCATGCCAGTCCAGGTGGTCCTGGCTGATGTTGAGCACCGCGGCGGCCGCCGGCTCAAAGCCTTCGGCGCCGTCGAGCTGGAAGCTGGACAGCTCGATGACCCAGGCTTGCGGCAGCTCACGTGCATCGATCGCAGTGGCCAGTGTGTCCAGCAGCGTGGGGCCGATGTTGCCGGCGACCGCGACCTTCTTTCCGCCGTTTTCCACCAGCAGGCCAGTGAGCGCGGTGACCGTGGTCTTGCCGTTGGTGCCGGTGATGGCCAACACCGAAGGCGCATAGCCATGAACGGCCTTCAGGCTTTCCAGCGCCTGGGAGAACAAAGTCAATTCGCCTGCAGTGCTTATATCTTGTGATTTTGCCGCTATTAAAACAGGAGCAATTTGCAACGGCGACAAGCCGGGGCTGCGCAACACGGCTGCGAAACCGTGGCCTTCGAGCAGGGTTTCGCCGAAGTCCCCGGCGACAAAACGTGCCTGTGGCACCTGCTGGCGCAGCGCGTCAAGCTGCGGTGGCGTTTCGCGTGTGTCGGCCACCGTCACCTGAGCACCCAGGCGGGCGGCCCAGCGCGCCATAGCCAGGCCGGAGGCGCCCAGGCCCAGGACCAGCACGTTCTGGCCCTGCCAGGTCTGCGCGGCCTCGCCGGGCCAGCCTGCGGGCACGGGAGTCAAACCGGGCGCGGTCGCATCGGCGGATGCACCCTCTTCGGATGCAGCCAAGGCTGAGTCCCCAGCCGGCGCATCTGCAGCGGCGTCCACGAAGATGCTGGCCACGAAGGCAGCGGCATCCCTGGCCGCGGTAAGCGCGGGCTGTGCCACGGCTGGCGCGGCGGCAGAAGCAGGCGGGGCCGGGTCTGCAGCTGCGGGCGGCTGCTCCGGCCCGGCCGCGGCCACAGGCGCCGGCTCCGGCACCGGCTGCGCGGCCGTGCCGTCTTCAGGGTTGAGGTCTTGGGGGTCTGTCGGGTTCATCGCAGTTTCAGGGTGGACAGGCCGACCAGGCACAGCAGCATGGTGATGATCCAGAAGCGTACGACGACCTGCGTTTCCTTCCAGCCGCTCTTCTCGAAGTGGTGGTGCAGCGGCGCCATCTTCAGGATGCGCCGGCCTTCGCCGTATTTCTTCTTGGTGTATTTGAAGTACATGACCTGCGCCATCACCGACAGGGCCTCAACCACGAAGATGCCGCCCATCATGGCCAGCACGATTTCCTGGCGCACGATGACCGCGATGGTGCCCAGCGCACCGCCCAGCGCCAAAGCGCCCACGTCGCCCATGAACACCTGGGCCGGGTGAGTGTTGAACCACAGGAAGGCCAGCCCCGCACCCGCCATCGCCGAGCAGAAGATCAGCAGTTCGCCGGCGCCGGGAATGAAGGGGAAGAACAGGTACTTCGAGTAGACCGCGCTGCCGGTCACATAAGCGAACACGCCGAGCGCCGATCCGACCATCACCACCGGCATGATGGCCAGGCCGTCCAGGCCGTCGGTCAGGTTCACTGCGTTGCTGGAGCCGACAATGACCAGGTAGGTCAGGATCACGAAGCCGAACACGCCCAGCGGGTAGCTCACTTCCTTGAAGAAGGGCAGAAGCAGGCCGGCCTTGGGCGGCAGGTTGACGTCAAAGCCTGACTGCACCCATTTGAAGAACAACTCCACCACCTTGAGGTTGGAGCTCTCCGAAATGCTGAACACCAGATAAAGCGCCGCGATCAGGCCAATGACCGACTGCCAGAAGTACTTCTCGCGCGAACGCATGCCTTCGGGGTCCTTGTGCACGACCTTGCGCCAGTCATCGGCCCATCCGATCGCGCCGAACCCCAGCGTGACCAGCAGCACAATCCAGACGAAGCGGTTGGACAGGTCGAACCACAGTAGGGTGGAGATGGCGATGGCCAGCAGGATCAGCACGCCGCCCATGGTCGGCGTGCCGCTCTTGGTCAGGTGGCTCTCCATGCCGTAGCCGCGCACCGGCTGGCCGATCTTGAGTTCCGTCAGGCGGCGGATTACGAACGGGCCCGCGATCAGGCCGATCAGCAGCGCGGTGAGCGCCGCCATCACCGCGCGGAAGGTGAGGTACTGGAAGACGCGGAAATAGCCGAACTCCGGCGACACCGACTGCAGCCACTGGGCCAGACTAAGCAGCATGGGCTGACTCCTCGTTGTCGTTCTGTTTTGCCTGGGCGGTGATGGCCTGCACCACCCGCTCCATCTTCATGAAGCGCGAGCCCTTGACCAGCACGCTGGCCGCATGGGGCAGCGCTGCCAGCACGGCGGCGTTGAGCGCTTCGACGCTCTCGAAGTGCTGCCCGCCCATGCCTTTTGCCTGCTCGCCCAGCGTGAACAGCTGCTCGATGCCCGATGCCCGTGCGTGCCCGCCGACTTCGGAGTGGAAGGCCGGTCCCTGGTCGCCAACTTCGCCCATGTCGCCCAGCACCAGCAGGCGCGGCCCGGGCAGTTCGGCCAGCACATCGATGGCGGCACGCACAGAGTCGGGGTTGGCGGTGT
>CALRME020000167.1:0-6732 GCA_943369045.1 Sphingobacterium thalpophilum | reverse complement strand
CATGCCGGCCTGCTCGCGCTCGGTGATCTGGCTGGCGGCAAAGGTCGGGTAATCGTGGCGCCTAAGCGCACCGAACAGCGCGTGGTCCGGGTGCATGGTCTGCACCCACATCTCGCTGGCCCCGGCCTGCGCCGCATCGCGCCCGGCCCGGCCCGCAGCCTGCATCAGCAGGCTGAACAGCCGCTCAGGCGCGCGAAAGTCGCTGGAGAAAAGGGCGGAGTCGGCATTGATCGCGGCCACCAGGGTGATGCGGCGGAAGTCGTGGCCCTTGGTGACCATCTGCGTGCCGACCAAAACGTCGATCTCGCCGGCATGCACCTGCGCCAGCTGCGATTGCAGCGAGCCTTTCAGGCGCGTGCTGTCCGCGTCCATGCGGGCGATGCGCACGGGGTCGCCGTTGGGGCGCTTCACATCGGCCAGCAGGCCCGCCAGCTGCTCTTCCAGCTGCTCGGTGCCCCGGCCCAGCGGCGCGATGTCGACATTGCCACATTCGGGACAGGCGCGCGGCACGCGCTCGGTGAAGCCGCAGTGGTGGCAGCGAAGCGTGCGGTCGATCTTGTGGAACACCCGGTAAGCGCTGCAGTGCGGGCACTCGCTTTTCCAGTCGCACGAGGTGCAGGCCAGCACCGGCGCGTAGCCGCGGCGGTTGAGGAACACCAGTGACTGCTCGCCGCGCGCGATGCGCTGCTGCAGCGCGTCGAGCAGCTGCACGGAGAACACCGTCCTCTTTGGCTGCAGGTTCATGTCCACCAGCCGCACTTTCGGCAGCGCGCCTTCGCCCACGCGGGACGCCATGGTCAGGCGCTGGTAGCGGCCCTTCTCGCTGGCCTGCCAGCTCTCGAGCGACGGCGTGGCTGAGCCCAGGATGACCTTCACGCCCTCGCGGTGGCCGCGGTAGACGGCCAGGTCGCGTGCCGAGTAGCGTGCGCCTTCCTGCTGCTTGTAGCTGGGGTCGTGTTCCTCGTCGACCACGATGAGCTTGAGGTGCGGCAGCGAAGCAAACACCGCCATGCGCGTGCCCAGCACGATGCGCGCCGCGCCGCTGTGCGCGGCCAGCCAGCTCTTGAGGCGCTGCGGGTGCGTCATGCCGCTGTGCAGCGAGACCACCGCGCCATCGCCGAAGCGCTCGACAAAGCGCGCCTCCAGCTGCGGCGTGAGGTTGATCTCGGGCACCATCACCAGCGCCTGGGCCTGAGCGTCGGCTTCGAGCAGGGATTGCACGGCGTGCAGGTAGACCTCGGTCTTGCCGCTGCCGGTGGCTCCGAACAGCAGGAAAGGGCCCGCCTGCGTGGCGATGGCGGCCAGCGCGTCCCGCTGTTCGGGCATCAGCTCCGGCGGGGTGGATCGCACCGCCGGGACCTCTCCGTCTTTTGGCCGCTTGAGGCGGCGCGCCAGTTGTGTGTGGGTGAGGTCACGCAGCTGCGGTGGAAGTGCGGCAAGCGCCACCTCGCCCAGACTCCTCTGGTAATAGTTTGCGGAAAAAGTAACCAGTTGTCGCCAGCTTTCCGACAGCGGGCCTATGCCCTCCAGCGCACCAGAAATGGGCTTGATTCCCTCCGCGACCGTTCCGGCTTCAGGCTGCACTGCCTCGTCCCATACGATGCCCAGGACCTCGCGCTTGCCCAAAGGCACGCGTACCAAAGTACCCGGTGCTAGTGTTAGCTCACTTTCATAGCTCAGAGGTCCGCTGAGCGAACTGTGGGCCGGCGTGGGCACGATGACGGCAAGCGTCTGGGGCATGGATGAGCTTGGTTAAGGCGTTCTGTTGAGGGTTTATCTCGATATCGCAGCTAAGTCATTGATTGCAAAACGATTAACGCTTAATGCAGGTTTTCTGTGGATAACTTTGTTGATATCCGCACTGCGCCGGTCCGCGAGCCCTTGAAAATCAAGGCTTTCGCTGGATTGCCCGCAAAAAGGGCATTTCAAAAAACCCATATAAATCAACAGCTTGCAATCGCTATTGGTTTTGTAGCAACAGCGAGGGCCGCTACAGATTTTTTGCGCGCCGCAACACAACTTTTGTGCATAAGTCAAGCCGCTGGCAAAGTTTTTGCAAACAGGGGGATCTAGGGTAGACCCTGATGACGACTTTTTTGTTCAGGCGCTGGCACCTGAGCGAAGGCGTTTCGAATACTCGTGAACCGCGTTCACCAGCACCGTCACGCTCTCCGGCGGCGTGTGCTGGCTGATGCCGTGGCCGAGGTTGAAGATGTGCGTGGGGCCTGTGCCTTCGCCGCTGTGCGGCACGCCGAAACTCTCCAGTACCTTGAGCACCTCGGCCTCGATCTGCGCCGGCTGGGCGAACAGCACGTTGGGGTCCAGGTTGCCCTGCAGCGCCTTGTGGTCGCCCACGAAATGCCGGGCCTGCGCCAGGTTCACTGTCCAGTCCAGGCCCAGCACGTCACAGTCGAGCTGGCCCATCTTCTTGAGCCACAGGCCGCCGCCCTTGGTGAACACGATGCGCGGGATCACCACGCCGTCGTGCTCGCGCTTGAGCTGCTCCAGCACTCGGGCCGTGTAGGCCAGGCTGAACTGCTGGAAGGCGCCGTCGGCCAGCACGCCGCCCCAGCTGTCGAAGATCATCACGGCCTGCGCGCCCGCTTCGATCTGCGCATTCAGGTAGGCCGCCACGGCGTCGGCGTTGATCTCCAGCATTCGGTGCATCAGGTCGGGACGGCTGTAGAGCATGGTCTTGACCAGCCGGTAGTCGTCCGAACCCGCGCCCTCGACCATGTAGCAGGCCAGCGTCCACGGGCTGCCCGAGAAGCCGATCAGCGGCACCCGGCCGTTGAGCGCCTTGCGGATGGACGTGACCGCGTTGAACACGTACTTGAGCTTGTTCATGT
The DNA here is from genome assembly GCA_943369045.1 of Sphingobacterium thalpophilum. Classification (GTDB taxonomy): domain Bacteria; phylum Pseudomonadota; class Gammaproteobacteria; order Burkholderiales; family Burkholderiaceae_C; genus Ramlibacter. The sequence continues at coordinate 3,883 of CALRME020000167.1, read as the reverse complement.
CCGGCACGGCCAGCGCCGCGACGGCCGCCTCGTCGCGGACCGGCGTGGCGAACTTCGGGCCCTCGCCCAGCGCAAAGCTCAGGCCCAGGCCCATGGCGTCGGGCACGGTCAGGATGTCCGAGAACAGGATGGCCGCGTCCAGCTTGTAGCGCTCCAGCGGCTGCAGCGTCACCTCGGTGGCGTAGTCGGTGTTGGTGGCCAGGCCCATGAAGCTGCCTGCCTTTGCGCGCGTCTCGCGGTACTCAGGCAGGTAGCGGCCGGCCTGGCGCATCAGCCAGACGGGCGTGTGCGGGGTGGAAAGGCGCATGCAGGCGCGCAGGAAACTGTCGTTCTGGAGGGGGGCGAAACTCATGGCCTGATTGTCGCAGGGCTGGCCGGATCGCCAATGGCGCCAGCCCGCGCCTGATTTCCTCCTACATTTACGGCCATGAGCACATTCGAGCAGGCCAAAGACTTCTTCCTCAAGGGCGTGGCCCACTACCAGGCCGGCCGGCTGGAGCAGGCCGAAACCAGCTTCACGGCATCGCTGTCGCTCATGCCCGGCCGGCCTTCCACCCTGATGAACCTGGGCGCCACCCTGCTCAAGCTGGGCCGGGCGCAAGAGTCGCTGGACGTTATTGACGAGGCAATTGCAATCCAGCCAGACGACGCGGAGCTGATGGGCCACCGCGCAGCCGCCCTGGCGGCCCTGGACAAGCGCGAGGCTGCGAGCGCCTGCCTGGCGAAGATGCTGGCCATCGACGGGTCGTCGGGCGCCGCCTGGAGCCTGCAGGGCAGCCTGCTCAAGGACCTGGACCGCCACGCAGAGGCGGCAGTCGCCTTTCGCAACGCGATCGAGCGCGGCGGCGACGTGGAACTCAACAGCTATTTCCTGGCCTCACTGGACGGTCAGGCCACACCGTCCGCGCCGCCCCGCCGCTACGTGGAAATGCTGTTCGACACCTACGCCGACGGCTTCGACGAGCATCTTGTGGACGTGCTGAATTACCGCGCCCACAAGGTACTGGCCGACGGCGTGCTGGCCATGGACCGGCGTTTTGCCCGCGCGCTGGACCTGGGCTGCGGCACAGGGCTGGTCGGCTCTCTGGTGCGGCCGGTTGCGGACCGGCTGGAGGGCGTGGACCTGTCGGGCAGCATGGTGGAACAGGCGAAGGCGCGCGGCATCTATGACGCGCTGGCCCAGGACGACGTGGTGAACCACCTGCAGCAATCGGCGCAGCGCTACGACCTGGTGCTGGCCGCGGACGTGTTCATCTACGTGGGCGCACTACAACCGGTGTTCGCCGCCGTTACGCCGCTGATGGAGTCCGGCGGCGTGTTCTGCTTCTCAGTGGAAGAAGCCGGCGAGGGCGAAGACCTGGCCTTGCGCGGCAGCCTGCGCTACGTGCATTCCGAGCGATCGATCCGGGCGCTGGCGCAGGAGTTTGGCTTTGAAGTGAAGACTGTCGAGCGACAACCGATACGTGAGGACCAGCGGGTGCCTATCCCGGGCCTCTACGTCTGGCTTGCTAAAAGCTAGAACCCAGCACCCGCTTTCAGCGAGACGTCACTCAAAGGACCGCCAATGCCGTATTGCCCAAGCTGCTCCGCGGAGCTCGATGCGACTAACGTGCAGAACTGCTGGAATTGCGACGCTCAGTTTGGTCCGGGGAGCGCTTGGGCGCCGACAAACGTCGCAACAGGAAAATTCATCTCCAGTGCGCGAAGACGTCCGTTGGACGTCCCACGTCTCACGGAGGAGGAGTCTGCGACCGTCGCGCAAGCCAAAGCGCAGGATCGCCACCATTCTGGTGGGGGTCGAGCCTTCGCTCTTGCGGTAGCTGGTCTGATCGGTTCGGTTGCTCAAGCTCCCTTTTTGGTGGCTGCAGGTGCGGCTTGCAAAGGAGGCTGTGTTTGGACTGATCCCAGTTCAACGCTCTCCGTAATCGCTGGCATTACAGCGGCAATCGTCGTCAATTCGGCGTCAATTGCTCGACGCGCGTCACCGATGACGTACGCGATTTGTCTTCTCCTGCTCATTCCGAGCGCGCTCGTGACCGGGTTTTCGCTACTCATCGCCGCAGCTTCATTTCTCGGTTCTGCGGCCAAGTAATCAGCTCCGCGGATCGCGGACGATCAACCAGTTACAACCGCGCAATCTCCGCAAACGCCGCCAGAGCATCCGTCACGAGCTTCCTCGCCGTCGCGCTCGCATGCTGCATGCGGGCGAAGTCGTGCGTCATGCGCGGCGCGCCGAAGAACTCGCAGCGCACGCCATGGCCGCGCAGCCAGTCGTGCAGGTGGATGGCGTCGTCGTGCACCACGTCCTGTTCGGCTGCCACCAGCACCACCACCGGCGGGCGCTGCAGGGGGGCATTGCTGTGCATCAACACGGCGCGCTCGTCCCAGGTTTCCCAGCGGCCGTGCAGCAGGCCCTGCCAGGCGCGCACCGCGTCGTCGCGCGAGAACACCGGTGACTGGGCGCAGCGCACATAGCTGGCGGTGTTGACATCGGGCTTGACCAGCGGGTACAGCGCCAGCACGGCTTCCACCGCGCCGGGCTGCTGCCGGTTGAGCCGCCAGGCCGCTTGCAGCGCGTGGTGGCCGCCGCTGCCGTCGCCGCCCACCAGCAGGCGCTCCGTGTTGACGGCCAGCTTCTCGCGGCCCTCGGCCAGTGTCTGCAGGGCCTGCAGGGCCTCGTCGCAGCTGCGCAAGGCGGCCTGGCCCATGGCCGGCGGCAGTTCGATGCAGGCCACGGCCACGCCCAGGTCGTGCGCCAGTTGCCGGCACAGGCCGTCGTGTGTGTCCAGCGTGCCGGCGGCCCAGCCGCCGCCGGTGAACCAGCCCAAGAGCGTAGGCTTGACGGCGCCTGTGGGCCAGAACAGCCGTGCTTTGAGCGTTTTGCCTGCGCCACGCAGCTTGAAGTCGCCGGCCGTCACTGGCACCAGCACCGAGGGCAGCGCTGCCGACACGGCGGCATAGCGCGCGACGTGGGCCTTGAAGTCGTTGGGGTCGCGCGCGGGGGGATGCTCGCGCTGCATCGCCTCGATGAAAGCCTGCAGTTCGGCGTCGATATTCATGCGACGGCTTGCCGGAGCGCTTGGTCAACATCCCACAGGATGTCCTCGACCTCCTCGATGCCCACCGACAGGCGGATCATGTCGGGGCGCACGCCGGCACGCAGCAGTTCGTCTTCGCTCAGCTGGCGGTGCGTGGTGGAAGCGGGGTGGATCACCAGCGTCTTGGCATCGCCGATGTTGGCCAGGTGGCTGAGGAATTCGCAGGCGTCAATGAAGCGCTCGCCGGCCTTTGCCGGGTCGTCGGCCTTGATGCCGAAAGTCAGGATGCCCGAGGCGCCCGGCTTGCCGTCAATGCTGCGGAACTGCTTTTTCGCGAGCGCGGCGTAGGGCGAATCGTCCAGGCCCGGGTAGTTGACCCAGCCCACCAGCGGATGGCTTTTCAGGAACTGCGCCACGGCCAGCGCGTTGCGGCAGTGCGCCTGCATGCGCAGGTGCAGTGTTTCGATGCCCTGCAGGATCAGCCAGGCGTTCATGGGCGACAGCGTCGCGCCGAAGGTGCGGTTGACCTCCATGCGCGCCTTCATGGTGTAGCCGAAGTCGCCGAAGGTCTCGTAGAACTTCACGCCGTGGTAGGCCTTGCTGGGCTCAAGCATCTCGGGGAACTTGGGCGCCGACAGCGGCGAGCCCCAGTCGAACTTGCCCGACTCCACCACCACGCCGGCCATGGTGGTGCCGTGGCCGCCCAGGTACTTGGTGGCGCTGTGCACCACGATGTCGGCGCCAAAGGCAAAGGGGTTGCACAGGTAGGGGCTGGCCACGGTGTTGTCGATCACCAGCGGCAGGCCGTGCTCGTGCGCCACGCCCGCGACTGCTTCAATGTCCAG
>CALRME020000166.1:0-6760 GCA_943369045.1 Sphingobacterium thalpophilum | reverse complement strand
CGTTATAGGTGGCCATGGGCGAGACGAGGATGCGGTTCTTCAGCGTGATGCCGCGCACAGCCAGCGGCGTCAGCATGGGCAGCACAGGCTTGCCGCCCGAGAGCCAGGCCTCGTAGCCTTCCAGCCATTTCGCATCGCGCAGCCTCAGGTTCTCATGGCTGATGCGCTGCGAGCGCGTCAGCAGCGAGTAGGAAAACTGCTCGACTTCCATCGCCGTGTAGCGATCCACGTTCTCGAACCATTCGGTCGAGTTGCGTGCCGCGTTCTGGATCTTGAGCACTTCCACGCTACGGCGCGCCTCATAGCCGCGCAGGACGTCATCGAGGGCGCCGCCCCGGTCGAATTCGTCGGCCAGGTCAATCGCATCTTCCAGCGCCAGCTTGGTGCCGCTGCCGATGGAGAAATGCGCAGTGTGTGCGGCATCGCCCATCAGGACGATCGGCACGGTCTTGCCGTCAATGACCGCGCGGTGCACCCAGCTGCCGCACACCACGCGGGGGAAGCGGATCCAGATGGCGGAGCCGCGCAGGTGCGTGGCGTTGCTGATGAGCTTGTTGCCGTCCAGGTATTTCGCGAACAGCTTCTCGCAGAAGGCGATTGCCTCCTCCTGGCTCATCGTGTCCATGCCGTGGGCCTTCCACACGGCTTCGGGTGTCTCCACGATGAAGGTCGACATGTCCTGGCTGAACTGGTAGGCATGGGCCTGGAACCAGCCGTGTTCCGTCTGCTCGAAGGCAAAGGTGAAGGCGTCGAAGGTCTTGTGCGTGCCCAGCCAGACAAAGCGGCAGTCGCGTACGTCGATGTCTGGCCTGAAGCTTTCGGCGTAGCGCGTGCGGATGCGGCTGTTGAGGCCGTCGCTGGCAATCACCAGGTCGGCGCCGTACTGCGCCGCCAGCGCCTGGTCGTCCGCCACGTCGGTTTCAAAAACCAGCTCCACGCCCAGCTCCACACAGCGGTCCTGAAGGATGTTGAGCATGCGCTTGCGGCCCACACCGGAAAAGCCGTGGCCTCCCGAGCGCACGCTGCGGCCCTTGAAGAAAACCTCGATGTCGTCCCAGTGGTTGAACGCCTCGCCGATCAGCGCGGCGCTGGGCTCGTCGGCCCTGCGCATGTTCTCCAGCGTCTGGTCGCTGAGCACCACGCCCCAGCCGAAGGTGTCGAAGGGCCGGTTGCGCTCGACCACCACGACGCGGTCGCCAGGGTGTCGCTGCTTCATCAACAGCGCGAAGTACAGGCCCGCCGGGCCGCCACCGACACACAGGATATTCATGAGGAAATAGTTTAGGCCTAAACGAATTATTGTCAATCCACTCACATCCTGATACGCATCGTTCCCTGAAAGCGAAAGCGTCCTACAGTCAGCGGGTTGACGGCGAAACTCGACAGTGGCAACAATCCGGCCATGCAAGCGCTGATCAGCAAGATCGAATCGCGGCTGCGGGACCTGCCCGTCCCGGTCGCGCTGCAACTGCCCGCAGGCCAGCGCGTGGGTGCGCCCGGCGCCGCGGTGACGCTGTCTTTCAGTGACTGGTCCAGCCTGGCCACCATGGCGACTGGCCAGATCGGCCGCCTTGCGGAAGACTTCGTGGAAAGCCGCGTCCAGCTCGAGGGCTGCATGCGCGACCTGATGGACGTGGCCGCAGGTTTGCTGCCCGGCAGCCCGGTCGAAGGCGGCGCGGCATGGTGGAGCAAAGTGCTGCGGCGTGCCCGCTCGCTTTCGCACCACACCCAAGGGAAGGATGCGCAGCAAATCCAGTTCCACTACGACGTGTCCGACGATTTCTATGCCCTGTGGCTGGATCCGCGGCGTGTCTATTCGTGCGCGTATTTCCGCGACCCGTCGATGTCCCTTGCGCAGGCGCAGGAAGCCAAGCTCGACCACATCTGCCGCAAGCTGATGCTCAAGCCAGGCGAACGGTTCCTGGACGTGGGTGCCGGATGGGGCGCTCTGCTTCTCTGGGCAGCCGAGCGCTACGGCGTGGAGGCGACCGGCATCACGCTCTCGCGCAACCAGCATGCCTATGTGCAGGGCCTGATCGAAAGCAGGGGCCTGCAGCGACAGGTCCGCATGGAACTGCGCGACTACCGCGACCTGGAAGAAACGCAGCCCTACGACAAGATCGCCTCGGTAGGCATGTTCGAGCACGTGGGCCTGGCCAACATGGGGGCCTATTTCGGGAAACTGCGCCGCCTGCTCAAGCCAGGCGGCCTGGTGATGAACCACGGCATCACGGCCGGCGGCGTACACACCGGAGAACTGGGCGCCGGCATGGGTGAATTCATCGAGAAGTACATCTTCCCCGGTGGCGAGCTGCTCCATGTGAGCGCTGTGGTCAGGGAAATGGCGCTGGCCGGCCTGGAGTTGGTGGACACCGAGAATCTGCGTCCACACTATGCCCGCACGCTGTGGCACTGGTCGGACGCGCTGGAAGCCCGGTTGGCCCGGGCGCGGGAGGTGCTGGTGGCGGGCGGCGGCGAAGACCAGGCCGACCGCATCCTGCGCGCCTACCGGCTCTACCTGGCCGGCTGCGCCATGAGTTTCGAGCAGGGCTGGATTTCCCTGCACCAGATGCTCGCCGCCCGCCCCACGGGTGAGGTGCAGCCTTCGTCCGACACCGCTTGCGCCCTCAAGGGAACACAATCGGCGTATCCGTTCAACCGCGAATACATCTACCGCTAATGCTCTACAAATTCAAATCCAAGGCCTCTGGCGACGTCATCATGCTCGAGCCCAATGGCCGGCGCGTGCTGGAGATCATCGGCAAGGACGCCGGCCCCAAGGGCATCGTGCTGCCCGAACAGATGCCGGCCGCCATCTCCGCGCTGGAGGCGGCCATCGCGCACGAAGAGGCCGAGCAAAAAGGCCAGATGGACGAGGCGGCAAAAGATGAGCCGCCGCACCGTGTCGAGGCGGTTTCGCTGCGCCAGCGCGCCGTGCCCTTCCTGGACATGCTCAAGCGGGCCAGCCGGGAAGGCCACGAGATCGTCTGGGGCGTTTGATGCCTGAAAAGCCGTAAGCAGATTCCACGCGGTCTGCAGGCCAAAAAGCGGCTGCAAGCCGCGCTGGTTGTGCTTATGGGCCTAGTCGACCTTGGCCCCGGAGGCCTTGACCACCGGCTGCCACTTTTTCAGTTCGGCCTCGATGTGCTGGGCAAACTGGGCTGGCGTGTTGCCGCTGGGAATCGCCCCCTGTGCCAGCAGCTTTTCCTTCATCGCCGGGGTGGCGATGGCCTTGGCCACTTCCTGCTGGATGCGGTTGACGATGTCCGGCGGCGTGCCTGCCGGGGCGAGCAGGCCAAACCAGGAGCTGGCTTCGAAACCCTTGAGACCGCCCGCCTGCTCCACGGTGGGCACGTCCGGCAAGGCGGCCGACGGTTGGGCGCTGGTGACGGCCAGGGCCTTCAGGCGCCCGGACTTGATCAGCTGCATCGACGAAGGCAGGTTGTCGAACATCACGTCCATGTCGCCGCTGACCAGGCTGAGCAGGGCCGGGCCGGAGCCGGTGAACGGGAAGTGCGTCATGTAGGTGCCGCTCATGGTCTTGAACAGCTCGCCGGCCAGGTGGATGGACGTGCCGTTGCCGCTGGAGGCCATGTTGAACTTGCCCGGGTTGGCCTTGGCCGCGCGGATGAAGTCGGCCACGCTGTTGATGCCTGCGGCCTTTGCCTTGTCGGCGGGCACGACCATCACATTGGGCACACCTGCCACCAGGGTGATCGGCGCGAAATCCTTTTGCGGGTCGAACGGCATCTTGGTGTAGAGCCACTTGTTGATGCTCTGCGTGCCCACGGTGCCCATCAGCAGGGTGTAGCCGTCAGGGGCGGCCTTGGCCACGATGTCGGCGCCGATGTTGCCCCCCGCGCCGGCGCGGTTGTCGACCACGAACTGCTGGCCGAAGGCCTTGCTCAGTTCCTGGGCCGTGGCGCGGGCCAGGATGTCGGTGGTGCCGCCGGGCGCGAAGGGGACGACGATGCGCACCGGCTTGGCCGGCCAAGCGGTTTGGGCGCGGGCAGGCGCGGCAACGACGGCCACCGCCGCGGCGATTGCGGCGATTACCAAGCGGCGATTCGATGGGGTGAAGGGATTCATGAGGTGTCTCCTTTTGATTTCTGCACGTGGGCGACGAGCGCTGCGCACTGCCGGCCAGGCGCCGCTCCGAGCGCCACCGCCAGGGCGTTGGCATGACTGATGATGCCATCGTTGAGGGTGCTTCGCGCGTCGCCTATGCGCGCGCTAGAGTGTTCCACCGTGCAGGCGGCGAGGCCCTCGCTCGCAAGCAACGCAAGTGCGGCGATGCCGGCTTCGTCCTTGCCGATGCCCGCGTCGTTGAACACGCTCAGCAGCGGCCGCGCCGCCAGCGCGAAGCGGGCCGAACTGATGCCGCCATGCGAGCCGCTGACGGCAACGCAACCCTCGTCGGCCTGTGACAGCGCGGTGATGGAGTCGACGATGCGAAGGGTTGCCATGGTCACGGAACCCGCCATGAAAAAAGCCGCCCATTGAGGCGGCTTTCATCCCGGCGTGAGCCGATATCAGTCGGCGTAGACGCCGGCGGCCTTGATGATCGGGCTCCACTTGGCGATCTCGGCCGCCACGAACTTCTTGTGCTCGGCCGGTTCCATGCGCTTGTCGGACACGACCACGGCGCCCAGACCTTCCTGCTTCTTGATGAAGTCCGGGTCCTTCAGTGCGATCCTGAGCGCGTCGTTGAGCTTCTTCTGCACGTCAGCCGGCGTGCCCTTGGGGGCATACAGGCCGTGCCAGATGGTGACCTGGAAATCCTTGAGGCCGGCTTCCTGGAGCGTGGGCAGGTCCTTCAGCGCGGGCGTGGTCAGGCGCTTGGGCGTGGTCACGGCATAGGCCTTGACTTTCTTGGCCTCGATCTGGCTGGTGGTGTTGGTGGTCTGGTCGCACATCAGGTCGATCTGGCCGCCGATCAGGTCGGTAATGGCTGGAGCGGTGCCCTTGTACGGCACCGGCGTCATGTCGGTCTGCAGCGCGGTCTGGAACAGCAGGCCGCACAGGTGCGAAGCGGAGCCCACGCCGGCATTGCCCAGGTTGATCTTGCCCTTGTTCTGGGCGATCCACCCGGTCAGTTCCTTGAAGGTGTTGGCGGCCATGGCGGGCTTGGCGATGATGGTCATCGGCACGTCATTGACCAGGCCCAGGTAGTCGAAGTCGCTCTCGACCTTGAAGGGCACATTGCGAACCAGGGTGGGCATGGTGGCCATGCCGATGTGGTGCAGCAGCAGGGTGTGGCCGTCGGCCGTGGCCTTGGCGACCTTGTTGGCGCCGATGGAGCCGCCCGCGCCCGCTGCGTTGTCCACCACGATGGTGATGCCGCCCAGCGGCTTGCGCATGGCTTCGGCCAGGTCGCGAGCCACGCGGTCGGTCGGGCCGCCCGCCGTAAAGGGCACGACGAAGGTGATCGGCTTGTCCTTGATCGGGAAGTCAGCAGCGCTGGCGCCCATGGAGGTGGCGGCCAGCAGGGCCAGGGGGGTAAGGGACAGGATCAGTTTTTTCATGGCGAGCTCCTTTGAAGACGAGGCCGAATCGTAGCGGTGTGCCACCGGGTTTGCATCGCGGGAACTACGTAGCACAGGACCGGGGAAATCCCTCGCCTCCATACCCTTTTTATATGGAGTGCCGCCATTTATTTATAGCTGCGTGCGTCCTCGATGACCTTGCCGTCATTGGGCAGCGTGCCCGGGCTGACGAGCTGCACGTTGCCGCGAAGCTTGGTCACGTCGCGGATGGCCTCGCCGATGCGCACGTCCAGCCCCTGTGGCTGCACAGCCGTCTCCACGTGCAGCGTCATGGTGTCGTTGGCCATCTCACCGCTGACCACCAGCCGCGCCTTGACCACTTCCGGGAAGCGGCGTGCGATGTCGGCCACCTGGCCGGGGTGCACGAACATGCCGCGGATCTTGGTGGTCTGGTCGGCCCGGCCCATCCAGCCCTTGATGCGCTGGTTGGTGCGGCCGGTCGGGCAGGTGCCGGGAAGCACGGCAGACAGGTCGCCGGTGCCAAAGCGGATCAGCGGGTAGTCGCGGTTGAAGGTGGTCACCACCAGCTCGCCCACCTCACCCTCACCGACAGGATCGCCGGTGCCGGGCCGCACGATCTCGACGATCACACCTTCGTCGATGACCAGTCCTTCACGCGATTGGGTTTCGTAGGCGATCAGGCCCAGGTCCGCCGTAGCGTAGCTCTGGTAGATGTCCATGCTCTGGCCGGTAAACCAGTCGCGCAGGCTGGGCGGGAAGGCTTCACCCCCGACCAGGCCCTTGCACAGGCTGGAGATGTCGCTGCCGGCTTCCAGCGCCTTTTCCACCAGGATGCGCAGGAAGCTGGGCGTGCCGGCGTAAGCCTGCGGCCGCAGCTCGGCAATGGCCTGCAACTGCTGCTCGGTCTGGCCGGTGCCGGCAGGAAAGACGGTGCAGCCCACGGCATGCGCACCCGACTCCATGATGAAGGCGCCCGGCGTCATGTGGTAACTGAAGGCGTTGTGCACGAGATCGCCCGCGCGAAAACCCGCCGCGTACATGGCGCGGCCGCAGCGCCAGTAGTCGCGGCCCAGGCCCTCGGGCTCGTAGATCGGGCCCGGCGAGGCGTAGATGCGGGGCATGGCCGGACCCCGCACCACCGCGGTAAACCCGCCGAACACATCACGTGCTCCGCTTGCCCGCTGGCGCTCCAGCAATTCGTGCTTGCGCGTGACGGGCAACCGCGCCAGCGCCTCGCGGGAGGTCACCGCAGC
>CALRME020000165.1:0-6765 GCA_943369045.1 Sphingobacterium thalpophilum | reverse complement strand
CCGGGCACCAGCAGCGGCCTGTGGCCCAGGGACTCGATGGCGCTGGCTTCGTCGGTTACCGCCTCACCGGCCTTCTCCAGCGCTTCGCGCAGCATGCCGATGCGGAACATCTGCGGCGTCTGGGCCAGCCACTTGCCGTTGCGGTCCAGCGTGGCGGCGGCGCGGCCGCCCTCTTCCACCTTCAGCGTGTCGGGCAACTGATGAGCCAGCAGGCCGCCGACCTCGTCATTCGCACAGGCGTCGATCAGCTTGTTGATGAGTTCGGGCGTGATCAGGCAGCGCGCCGCGTCGTGCACCAGCACCCAGTCGTTATCGACCGCGCCCACGTTCTCCAGTTCACGCAGGCCGTTGGCCACGGTGGCGGCGCGTGTGGCGCCCCCCGAGGGCGTGACCGTCACGGCCGCAAAGTTGCGCTCGAAGAATCCGTCGCCCGGCGCCACCACCACCAAAGTCTTGGCAATGCGCTGCACGGCGGCAAAGGCCGACAAGGTGTGCATCACCATCGGCTTGCGGTAGATCGGCTGGTATTGCTTGGGGCCTGTACCGCCCGCACGGCTGCCTGAGCCGGCACAGGGAATCAGGGCAAAGAAGCGGGGTTTGGGACTGCTGACATTCATAGGGGTACTGTCCATTCTAGAATCACACCACACCCCTCCTTTTCGAAGGCGGGGTGTTTCGTATTTGTTGTACCTGCTTTCATGGATTTACCGAAACTCACCCCCGGCAAACGCTTTACGCTGCCACGCCCCGCCGGTTCCGCGGACGGGCTGCTTCTGGCACGCCTGGGTGAGCGCGAGAAAGCCGCGAAGAAGCTCACCGCCATCGTCACGTCGGACGCCAACGACGCGCAGCGCCTGCTCGACGAGATGGCCTTCTTCGCACCCGAGCTGCGCTGCGTCATGTTCCCCGACTGGGAGACGCTGCCCTACGACACCTTCTCGCCGCACCAGGACCTGATCAGTGAGCGCCTTGCAACGTTGTGGCGCATCTCCCAGGGCGATGCCGACGTGGTCATCGTTCCCGCCACCACCGCGCTGTACCGCGTCGCGCCGCCTTCGTTCCTTGCAGGCTACACCTTCGAGTTCAAGGTCAAGCAGAAGCTCGACGAAGCACGGCTCAAGGCCCAGCTCACTCTCGCCGGCTACAGCCACGTGACGCAGGTCGTGAGCCCCGGCGAATACGCGGTGCGCGGCGGGCTGATCGACCTGTTCCCCATGGGCTCGCTGGTGCCCTTCCGCGTTGACCTGTTCGACGACGAGGTCGATTCCATCCGCACATTCGACCCGGACAGCCAGCGCAGCCTCTACCCCGTGCCCGAAGTGCGCCTCTTGCCCGGCCGCGAATTCCCGATGGACGACGACGCCCGCGCCAAGTTCCGCAGCCGCTGGCGCGAACTGCTCGAGGGCGACCCGACCAAGAGCCGCATCTACAAGGACATGGGCACCGGCGTGGCCACGGCCGGCATCGAGTACTACCTGCCGCTGTTCTTCGACGAGACGGCCACCGTGTTCGACTACATCGGCACCGACGCCACCGTGGTGCTGCACGGCGACCTGGAGCCGGCCTTCCAGCATTTCTGGCAAGACACCAAAGACCGCTTCCGCCTCGCGCAGGGCGACCCGGAACGGCCGGTGCTGCCGCCCGAGGCGCTGTTCCTGTCCATCGAACAGTTCTACGCCCGCGCCAATGTGCATGCGCAGCTGTCCATCCGGCCGGCCATCGAGGACGTGGTGGACAACGCGCACTTCCAGCCGCTGCCCGAGATGGCAGCGGTTCGCGGCGCCGACGAGCCGCTGGCCAGGTTCAAGGCCTACATGCGCAACACGGCGCACCGTGTGCTGGTGCTGGCCGAAAGTGAAGGCCGCCGCGAGAGCCTGCTGGACTTCCTGCGCGCCAGCCACCTGTCGCCGCCCTCCTTTGATTCGCTGGCCGAGTTCCAGGCCGGCACGGAGATGCTGGGCATCGCCACCGCCGCTGTCGCCGTGGGTTTCAGCTGGATGGAAGAGGGCCTGGACTTCGTCACCGAGACCGAGCTCTTCGCCGCCAGCGCCGTCGCGCGCCGCCGCAAGAAGCAGGAGCAGACCAGCGACGTCGAGGCGCTGATCAAGGACCTGTCGGAGCTCAAGGTCGGCGACCCGGTGGTCCACGCGCAGCATGGCATCGGCCGCTACAAGGGCCTGGTGAACATGGACCTGGGCCCGGGGACCCGGGGCGATGGCACGCCCGCTACCGAAGGGGCTTCCCAATCCATGCAGGAGTTCCTGCATCTGGAGTACGCCGCCGAGGCCGTGCTCTACGTGCCCGTTGCCCAACTTCATCAGATCAGCCGCTACACCGGCGTTTCCGCCGACGAGGCGCCGCTGCACCGGCTGGGCTCGGGCCAGTGGGAGAAAGCCAAGCGCAAGGCCGCCGAGCAGATCCGCGACTCGGCCGCCGAGCTGCTCAACATCTACGCGCGCCGCGCCACCCGCGAAGGCCACGCCTTCCGCTTCTCCGCGCCGGACTACGAAACCTTCGCCAATGATTTTGGCTTCGAGGAAACCGCCGACCAGAAGGCCGCGATCCACGCCGTCATCCAGGACATGATTTCGCCGCGCCCCATGGACCGCCTGGTCTGCGGCGACGTGGGCTTCGGCAAGACCGAGGTCGCGCTGCGCGCTGCCTTCGTGGCCGTCACCGGCGGGCGGCAAGTGGCCTTCCTGGCACCGACCACGCTGCTGGCCGAGCAGCACTACCAGACGCTGGTGGACCGCTTCTCCAAGTGGCCGGTGCGCATAGCCGAGGTCTCGCGCTTCCGCTCGGGCAAGGAGATCACGGCCTCGATCAAGGGCATCGCCGACGGCACCGTGGACATCGTGGTCGGCACGCACAAGCTGTTGTCGGAATCGACCAAGTTCAAGAACCTGGGCCTGCTCATCATCGACGAGGAGCACCGCTTCGGCGTGCGCCACAAGGAGGCGATGAAGGCGCTGCGCGCCGAGGTCGACGTGCTCACGCTCACGGCCACGCCGATACCGCGCACGCTGGGCATGGCGCTCGAAGGACTTCGCGACCTGTCGGTGATTGCCACCGCGCCGCAACGCCGCCTGGCCATCAAGACCTTTGTGCGCGACGAGGGCAACGGCGTGATCCGCGAGGCCGTGCTGCGTGAACTCAAGCGCGGCGGCCAGATCTACTTCCTGCACAACGAGGTGGAGACCATCGAAAACCGGCGCGAGCGGCTGGAAGTTCTGCTGCCCGAGGCCCGCATCGCGGTCGCCCACGGCCAGATGCCCGAGCGCGACCTGGAGCGCGTGATGCGCGACTTCGTGGCCCAGCGCTTCAACGTGCTGCTGTGCTCGACCATCATCGAAACCGGCATCGACGTGCCTACGGCCAACACCATCGTGATTTCCCGCGCCGACAAGTTCGGCCTGGCGCAGCTGCACCAGTTGCGGGGCCGGGTCGGCCGCAGCCACCACCAGGCCTATGCCTACCTGATGGTTCCGGACAAGCTGAGCCTGACCAAGCATGCCGAGCAGCGGCTCGACGCCATCCAGCAGATGGAAGAACTGGGCTCTGGCTTTTACCTGGCCATGCACGACCTGGAAATCCGTGGCGCCGGCGAGGTGCTGGGCGAAAACCAGAGCGGCAACATGCTGGAGATCGGCTTCCAGCTGTACAACGAGATGCTGTCCGAAGCCGTGCGGTCCTTGCGCACCGGCAAGGAGCCCGACCTGCTCTCGCCGCTGTCGGCCGCCACCGACATCAACCTGCATGCGCCGGCCCTGCTGCCCAACGACTACTGCGGCGACGTGCACCTGCGCCTGTCGTTCTACAAGAAGCTGGCCACCGCCAAGAACACCGACCAGATCGACGCGCTGCTCGAGGAAATCGTCGACCGCTTCGGCAAGCTGCCGCCGCAGGCGCAAACGCTGATCGACGTGCACCGCCTGCGCGTGATTGCCAAGCCCTATGGCGTGGTCAAGGTTGATGCCGCGCCCGGCGTCATCCACATCACCTTCAAGCCCAACCCGCCGATCGATTCGCTGCGCATCATCGAGCTGGTGCAGAAGAACAAGCACATCAAGCTGGCCGGCAACGAGAAGCTGCGAATCGAACGCGAGCTGCCCAACCCGAAGGACCGCGCCCAGTTGGTGCGTGACGTGCTGCGCTCGCTGGGCACACCCAAGGCCGCCGAACCCCCGCCCGCACCCAAAGCAGCGAAAATCCCCTCATGAGCCAACCCACCGAAATCTCGCAAGGCCTCGTCATCCAGGGCTTCACGCCGCCCCTGAAGCTGGGCAGCTTCAAGCTGATCGCCTTCGACATGGATTCGACGCTGATCAACATCGAGTGCGTGGACGAGATTGCCGCGGCCGCCGGACGCAAGGACGAGGTAGCCGCCATCACCGAGGCGGCCATGCGCGGCGAGATCCTCGACTACAAGGAAAGCCTGCGCCAGCGCGTGGCCCTGCTCAAGGGCGTGAGCGTGGGAGCGATGGAAGAGGTGTATGAGAAGCGCCTCCAGCTCAACCCAGGCGCTGCAGAACTGGTGGCCGCCTGCAAGGAAGCAGGCATGAAGATCCTGCTGGTCTCGGGCGGCTTCACGTATTTCACCGACCGCGTGCGCGACCGGCTGGGCATCGACTACACGCGCTCGAACGAACTGGAAATCGAAGACGGCAAGCTCACCGGCCGCATGGTCGACCAGGTCTGGGGCGACATCTGCGACGGCGCCGAAAAACGCATCATGCTTCTGCAGACCTGCGACCACCTGGGCGTCAAACCGTCCGAGACCATCGCCATGGGCGACGGCGCGAATGACTTGCCGATGATGGGCATTGCCGGTCTGTCGGTGGCGTATCACGCAAAGCCGAAGGTGCGGGAACAGGCGATGGTGGAGATCAACTCCGGTGGGTTGGATCGTTTGCTGGAAGTGCTGGTTTAAGCGCTTGCTCTCGGGGGCACGCAAGCATATTCCGCGCGGCTTGCGGGCCGAAAAGCTTCCACAAGCCGCATGGATACTGCTTGGCCGATTTCTCCTCTGTCATCCCGGACTTGATCCGGGATCCATGTCGTTCTGACTCAGACCTCGCGAGCAAAGCCGCAGGTGGGCGGGCTATGTCGCGCGGCAAGACGGTTGTCGCTACGCGCCAACTGAACCTGCGTGAGTCTGTTCTTGCAGACGCATCGCGGAAACTCCTTATGAGCGCTTGAAGCGCTCTCCAGTCGAACAACCGCGATGAGCCAGTGCACGAAGCGCGCAAGCGCGCCGTCTGCAAGAACAGACTCCCGCAGGCGCTCTTGCCTGATTGCGCGACACAGCCCGCCCACCCGCGTCTTTGCCGAAACGCTGTTGGCACTTGAAAGCTCGCAAGCACATTCCGCGCGGCTTGCAGGCATTTTTCGGCCTGCAAGCCGCATGGATACTGCTTGACCGGTTTCTGCTTATCCGCAAAAAGAAACCTCCGCAGGCGTGGCGTGTGGCTGTGCCGGGGCGCTGCAGCCATTCGCGGTTGCTACAGAGTCAACCGTACAAGCCACGGTGTTGACACCAACAATGCAGGCATGAGGTAGCGGTCGCCCGCGAGCGTGCAAAGCGCCCCGGCACGGACGCCCGGCGCGCTGGCCTGCACGGTGGCGTGGCGCCAGCTGTCTCAGCCCACCGGCAACCGAACCGTGAACGTCGTCCCCTCGCCCGGCACGCTGTGCACTTCAATCTTGCCGCCGTGCATGTCCACGGCGTTCTTCACGATGGCCAGACCCAGCCCTGTGCCCTGGATGGCACCGACGTTGCTCGCCCGATGGAACGACTCGAACAAATGGGGAATCTCTTCTTCGGGGATGCCGATGCCGTGGTCGGCGACGGTGAAGACGGTCTGGCCGGCTTCGCGCTTCACTTCAAAGCGCACCTTGCCGCCGCCGGGTGAGTACTTCAGCGCGTTCGACAGCAGGTTGCTGAAGATGTGGCGCAACAGCTTCTCGTCGTAGGCGCCCTCGCCCACACCTTCGTCGAAGGCCATGGCCACCTCGCAGCGGCTGTCGGGCTGCTGCGCGCGGGCCTCGTCGACGAACTGCCTGCACAGCGGCAGCAGGTCGATCTTCTGCGGCTCGAAGTCCAGCATCTGCGCATCGGCCTTGCCCAGCAGCAGCACGCGGTCCATCATGCGCGACATGCGCTGCACGCCGGCGGCGATGCCGTCCAGCACCTCGATGCGTTCGGGCTGCGGCAGGCGGTCGCCGTAGTGGCGCAGCAGTTCCTCGGCCGAGAGAATCGCCGCCAGCGGCGTGCGGAACTCGTGGCTTGTCATCGCGACGAAGCGGGTGCGCAACTCGTTGAGCGCCTTCTGCTGCTCCAGCGCCTCGCGCGTTTCCTCTTCGGACTTCTTGCGCTCGGTGATGTCCAGGAAAGTCCAGATCACGCCCGAATCCGGGTCGTTGGGGCGGATGCAGCTGCCGCCCATCTCCACCCACAGCAGCTCGCCGTTGCGGCGCTTGAGCTGCTTCTCGCAGCGGTAAGCGCCGGTGGCGATCAAAGCGGCGCGGGCCTCCACACCAAAGCGCTCCCAGGCCTGGATGTCGGGGTGGATGTATTCCGAGCCCTGGCCGATCAGCACCTGGCGCGGGTAGCCCAGCATCTGCGCGAACTTCTCATTCACCCACTCATGGCGCCGCGCCACCGACAGCACGATGCCCACCAGCGCGCTGTTGAGGATGGCCTCGCGCTCGGAAGACGTTTTCTGCAGCGCTTCTTCGAGCTCCTTGCGTTCGGTGATGTTCATG
>CALRME020000164.1:0-6766 GCA_943369045.1 Sphingobacterium thalpophilum | reverse complement strand
GGCTTCATGCAGCGGGTGGTCAGGGGCGGCGCTGGCCCTGTGCCCGGCGCTGCAGGATAAGTTCGCGCGTCGCCCGCAACTCGTCGGCAAACGGCCCTCCCGGCGGCGCCTGGTCGATGTGCGCCAGCGCCTCGCCCTGCCGTCCCTGGTCCGACAGGGTCTGGGCCAGGTTGTTGATGATGATGGGCGACTTCGGCTCCACGGCCAGCGCGCGCCGCAGCACGGCGGCGGCTTCCATCAGCGAACCGCGTTCATGCAACTGGTTGGCCAGCCCCACTGCCGCCGTTGCGTTGCCGGGCCACCGCCTGACGGCTGCTGCGTAGGCCTGAGTGGCCGCGTCGCGCTGGCGCAGCCTTTCCAGTGCCAGGGCCGAGGCCATCCAGGCGTCTTCGGTCGCGGTGGGCGGCACCCTGTCGGGCGGTGCAACGACCATGGCCCAGTAATCACTCTTGATCCATGTGCGCTCGAAGGCGGTGAACGTCATCACCTGCCGCTCGTGCGTGCCCGAGCGCAGGTAAATCTCGGCATTCTCGTAATTGAAGCCCACCACCACCGCGTAGTGCCATTGCGTGACCAGGGGGCCGATGTCCTGCATCACCAGCACCGGGTTGCCGGCCGCCACTTCGCGCAACAGGTCGACATAGCGCGGTGCCAGTTGCACCGGCACGCGTCCATACCGGCGCGGCGTGGCCAGCATCTCCACCTGCAGGCTGCCCTTGCGGGCGGGCAGGTAGACCTGGCTCACCAACGGCTCAGGCGTGACCGGGACGCCGCTGAAAGACAGCACGGTGGCCAGCGCGGCGGGGCCGCACTGGTAGTCGGTTTGGGGAAAGAAGGGAACGGTGGTGAGTTCGACGCGGCGCGGCACGCCTTCGGGCCAGCCGGTTCGCAATTCGACGGTCTGCGGCACCAGCTTGCCGAGCTGGGCGCAGCCGCCAAGGAGCAGCAGCATGAGCGCGCACAGGCCTGCGCAGGTGCCCGCACGCAGGCGGGTGGCAAGGCTCATGCGCACTGCTGTGGGGAGCCCTTACTTGCGGAAGGCGAAGTACCAGATGGCTGCGCCGATCACGATCACGGCCAGTGCGGTGCCACCATCGGCGCCGGCAGGTGCGGTGTGCATGTTGGCGGCCAGGGTGCGCACTTCCTGGTCAGTCATGGAGGCGACGCGGTCCAGCGCCATTTTCGGGTCTATGCCCTGGGCCTGCAGTTGCGACGCGGCGTCGGCACGGCTGAGCACGCTCACGACCTGGCTGCGCTCGGTCTGGGCCGAGGCGGCTTCGCCGGTACCGATCATGCCCGCGCGTGCCGTCTGGAACGATAGCGCGAGCATCGCCACGACGAGTACGCGGCAGGTTGTTTTCATCTTGGTTGTCATCTCTCTGGCTCCTGGAAATTGAAGTTGGATCGCTACCAAAAAACAGATGCCGGTGCGGCACCCGCAGGCACCGTCGGCAAGACCAATATACGCCGCCTTCAAGCTCTTGTGTGCTCGGGCGGGGTGGGCTTTTGGTAAAGGAATACAAAAAGGCCTGCCGCAGCGCAGCCGCCCACACGCCCTCGCGCAGCCTTCCTACCGCCGCGCCGCCACGTACAGCCGCTAATGGACGGCTCAACCGGAGCTCACCATGAAGAAGTTTTTTGCCCTTGCCTGCATCGCTGCCCTGCTTGGCGCCTGCGGCAGCATGAATTCAGGCACCTCCACCAGCAGCCGCGTCTCCAGCGATGGCGTGTGGAGCAGTGTGATGGGCTACCACGGCCCGATCAGCAGCATGGACCAGCCCGGCGGGCCGAACTGACGCTGGCCATCAAGGGCGGGTTACCGCAACAGCGGCGCGGTCTGGGGTGCCAGGTCCAGCAGCATGCGGTCAAGGACGTAGTTGCAGTCCTTGGGGCCGCGCTGGCAGAACTGGGCGATGTCATTGACATCCACCGGCCGGCTGCCCATGCCGGGCCGCTCGACCAGCAGCTTGCCGCCGGGCACCGGCGTGACGGTGTAGGCCGGATATTGGTCCCGGATTTTCTGGGCCACCAGCTTTTCCCAGGGCGGGGCCTCCTTGCTGCAGCCTGCCATGAGCAGGGCGGCGCCACACAGCAGGGGCCAGGCCGGTTTCATGAAGGTCTGCTCAGGCCTCGCCGCCGAAGCGCTTGATCAGGTTGGCAATGTACTTGTCCACCAGCTTCTCGAATTCGCCTTCGACGACCGGTGCCACGACCATCTTCATCAGGCCCGGCAGGGGCAGCGTGATCTCGCCCTTGATGCTCAGGGTCAGGCCAGTGCCCTTGGCCTTGTTGTCCTTGATCTTCCAGCTGCCGCCTACCAGGGCGTTGCCCACGCCCTCGACCGGCGTCCACACCACCGTGCCCTTGGCCTTGCTGCTGGTGTACTTGCTGGCGTAGACGGTCTGGATGTTGACCTGCGCCGTGCCGACCTTCTCCATCTCCCACTTGTACACGCCGTCCCCCATGTCGGTCAGCTTGTCGACTTTGGGGAAGTGGCTGACCGAAGTGGGCACATCCGAAAGCACCTCAAAGACGTCGGCGGCCTTGGCCTTGACGTCGAATTCGTAGCCGAGATCAATATTTACCGTGACCGTCATGCTTGCCTCTTATAGGAATGGATCGGAAAAGTGATTTTGCCACCCCACTGCACAGTTTCCTCCAACGTGTTAACTTCCGCTCCCACGTGAAACGAATGGATGGGGCGAATCAAACATGAGCAAGATGCAGGACCGCCTGGATGCGCTCTCGCCCGACCGGCTGCAGGGCATACGCCGCGGCGTCGAAAAAGAGAGCCTGCGCGCCCTGAATTCGTGGCTGGCGCTCACGCCGCACCCGGCCGCGCTGGGCTCGGCGCTGACCCACCCCCACATCACCACCGACTACAGCGAATCGCAGGTTGAACTGATCACCGGCGTGCATGCCGGCGTCGAGAACTGCCTGCGCGAACTCACGCAGATCCACCAGTTCACCTACCGCGCCATGGGCGAGGAGTCGTTGTGGGTCTCTAGCATGCCGTGCAACCTGCCGGCCGACGAGACCATCCCGCTGGGCCGCTACGGCACCTCCAACGTGGGCCGGGCCAAGAGCGTCTACCGCATGGGCCTGGGCCACCGCTACGGCCGTCGCATGCAGACCATATCGGGCATCCACTACAACTGGTCGTTGCCGGGCGTCACGAGCGAGCAGTATTTCGCGCTGATCCGGAACTTCCGCCGCCACGCCTTCCTCATCCTGTACCTGTTCGGCGCCTCGCCGGCCGTCTGTTCGAGCTTTGTCGAGGGCCGCCAGCACGAGCTGGAGTCGCTCACGCCCCACACCATGTACATGCCCTACGGCACCTCGCTGCGCATGGGCCGCCTGGGCTACCAGAGCGATGCCCAGGCCAGCCTGGCCGTGAGCTACAACAGTCTGGACGGCTACGGCGCCTCGCTGCAGGAGGCGCTGACCAAACCCTATCCCGCCTATGAAGCAGTGGGCATCCGCAACCCCGGTGGCGATTACAACCAGCTGGCCACCAGCCTGCTGCAGATCGAGAATGAGTTCTACGGCACCATCCGTCCCAAGCGCGTGATCTTCCAGGGCGAGCGGCCGCTGCACGCGCTGCGTGAGCGCGGCGTCGAATACGTCGAGGTGCGCATGATGGACCTGGACCCGTTCGTGCCCGTGGGCATCACGGCGCAGACCATGCGTTTCCTGGATATCTTCCTGTTGCACTGCCTGCTGGCCGACAGCCCCAACGACACGCCGCTGGAAATCGCCGCGCTGGGCCGCAACCAGCACAAGACGGCAGCCTATGGCCGCGAGCCTGGACTGGTGCTGGAGCGCGGCGGCAGCGAAGTGAAGCTGACCGAATGGGCTGCCGAACTGCTGAAGTCGTTCGGGCCCATTGCCGCGCGGCTGGATGCATCGAGTGGCACCACCAACTACAGCGATTCGCTGCGCGCCGCAGCGGTCGGCCTGGCGCAACCCGACACGCTGCCGTCGGCCCGCGTGCTGGCCGAAATGGCCCGCGAACACGACAACTCTTTCACCAGCTTCGTGCGCGCCAAGTCCGAGGAGACCCGCCGCCTGTTGCTGGACCTGCCGTACACGGCAGAGCAGCAGGCGAAGTTCGCCGCGTTCAGCGCCAAGTCGGTTCAGGAGCAGAAAGAGATCGAGCAGGCCGACACCATGCCGTTCGAAATCTACCGGCAGAAGTACGTCTCGCCCGAGCGCCTGGGCATCAACACGCCGGCGCCGGCCCCGGCGCTCGCGGCAGCATAGGGCAGGCCTGCGGCGGGCCCATTAAACTTGGGCCATGCTTGAAACACTGCAAAAAGAAACCGGCGCCAACCCCCGTGCCAGCCTGATCATCCTGCACGGCCTCGGCGCCGACGGCAACGACTTCGTGCCGATTGCCCAGGAGCTCGACCTGTCTTCCATCGGGGCCGTGCGTTTCGTGTTCCCGCATGCGCCGGTCATTCCGGTCACCATCAACGGCGGCTATGCCATGAGGGCCTGGTACGACATCCTGGGCGCCGACCTGGTACAGCGCGAAGACGAAAAGGGCCTGCGCGCGTCACTCAGGGAAGTCGAGGCGCTGATCGCTGCCGAAGTGGCGCGCGGCATCCTTGCCAGCCGCATCGTTCTGGCAGGTTTTTCGCAGGGCTGTGCGATGTCGCTGCTCACGGGTCTGCGTTATGGGGAAAAGCTGGGGGGCATCGTGGGGATGTCGGGCTACCTGCCGCTGGCTGCCACTACTGCCGCCGAGCGCAACAGCGCCAACAACGGCACGCCCATATTCCTGGCGCACGGCAGGCACGACGACGTCGTGAAACTGCACCGCGCCACCGAGTCGCGCGATGCGCTGAAGGCGCTGGGCTACAGCGTGGAATGGCACGAATACCCGATGGCGCACTCGGTCTGCATGGAAGAGATCGGAGACCTCAACGCCTTCTTGTTGAAGGCGCTGGCCTAGGCGGCCGCAAATGCGGGCGGGTCAGTCCGCGTCGACCGGCAATTCCTTGCGGATGGTGTCGCGGTCCTTGTGATGGTCGAGCTTGCCCAGGGTATGGGCGATCAGGCTCTGTAGTTTGTGGGTTGCACCGCGGAAGGCGAGGTCCTGGTTTTCTGCGTGGTGTGTCACGGCCAGCGGCTGGTGATGCGACAGCCGCGCTTCCATCGCGCAGCGCACGTCTGCAGCGCCCTTGCGCTGGCTGTTCTCGTCACTTAGCTGCACTTCGACCCGCGTCACATCCTGCGCAAAACGCGCGAGTGACTCCTGCAGGTGGGTCGAGGCCCACTGAACCAGCGATTCGCTGTTGTCGAGCCCGTTGCCGGTATTGACCTGGATTTGCATGTCGGTTCCCTTCTAGTTGTTCAAGGCAGGGAACCAGTGTGGGCGCATGAAGCGCCCAACGGCGTAGGAAAACTGCGCCAATCAGACCTTCTTGGCGATCTTGCCGCGCGGGATCACCGCGGTCATCGGCGGCATCGGCCGGTCCGAAGGCACACCAGCCGTCTTGGGCGGTGTATTGTCTTTTTTTGGCTTTTTGGCCATCTTGTTGCTGCGCTGTTCACCTTTAGCCATAAGTCCTCCGTCGTGGTCTGAGGCGCAAGGTTATCAGGAACAGGCGGGCGCCCAAAAAAGAAAAAGCCGGGGCGCTTGATGCGCTCCGGCTTCCTGCTGTGCTCTGCGCGGCTTAGCGGCAGCTTGCGGGGCGGTATTTCTGCAGGACGGTGCCGCCGCAGGTCCAGGTCACCTGGCCTGAAGCATAGGAGCCGCTCATGTAGATGTTGCTGCCTGTGATGTTGGCGTCACCCTGGGCCGTCGCGATCACGCTGGAGCCGTTCCAGCCCACGCTGGCGACGTACTTGGATGCCTGGGTCTGCACGGTCACGCTGGTTGTCGCGGGCATGGCGCTGAGCGTTGCAGCCGCTTCCGAAACTGCAGTCTTGGCGGACGAAGCGGCAAGCATCAACTCCGACACCTTGGCGCGGACCGTGTAGTCCTGGTAGGCCGGCAGGGCCACTGCAGCAAGAATGCCGATGATGGCCACGACGATCATCAGTTCGATCAGCGTGAAGCCCTTCTGGATAGACCGCGTCATGAATACTCCTGTAACAATTTGTTAAGAAGCAATTATCCGCGGTCAGTCGCGAGTCAGGTTGCTTTCGCACTGCGAAAAGCAACCATATGCGGGCTTATTCACGCGTTTCGCGAGCGTGCCTTCTTGAAGGCCGACGTGCGTGCCGCAGGCGTACCGCCGAGCTTGCCGGCCAGGGCGGCGGTCTTTTCCTCCAGACGGGCTGCCAGTTCGCTCACGGCGACGGCCGCGGGCACGGTGGCCTGGGCCAGGCTATGCAGTGCGGTGACGCCGGTCTTTTCGCCGAACTTGCCGGCATTTGCGGCTACTTGCTTCACGCCCATGCCGCTGTACTTGACGACGTTGTCGACCACGGCAGCTGCGCCTTCGGTGGTCAGGGCGATGCCCTTGGCGTAGTAGGCGCTGACCATCTTCTGCGTCGCCAGGGCGTTCTCGCGCACTTCGGGCGCCAGTTCGCTGGACGAGGCCTTGAGGGCGCGCACATAGCGCTGCTCGAACAGGTCACCCAGGCGCTCGCCGCCGGCGCGGTAGGCGTTGATGACGTTGCGGGCGGTGTTGCCGTAGGTCTGGATCAGGTCGGTGGCGACGTGGGAAAGGCTGGGCTGGCTCATGGGGAAAGTCCTCGATGGTTGATGAGGTGATTTTCCCGGCCGCGCCTAGTGGGCGGGGCCTAGAACAGG
>CALRME020000163.1:0-6835 GCA_943369045.1 Sphingobacterium thalpophilum | reverse complement strand
TGTTGCCTATGCCCATCTCGCCCAGCAGCAACGCGTTGCCCGGCAACTGTTTGACCAGCGCCCTGCCGTTGGCAATGGCTTGCTCACACTGCGCCGCTGACATGGCCGGGCCTTGTGAGCTGTCGGCGGTGCCGGGCGCGATCTTCAGGTTGACCAGGTCGGCGCGCGGCGCGAAGTCGTGGCGCACGCCGCAGTCCACCACGCTCAGGTTGATGCCGTGCTGGCGCGCGAGCACGCTCACGGCTGCGCCGCCGGCCAGGAAGTTCTCCACCATCTGCCAGGTCACGTCGCTGGGGTAGGCCGAGACGCCGCGCGCCGCCAGGCCGTGGTCGCCGGCAAAGACAACGAGTTGCGGCTGCACGAACTCAGGCGTCTCGCTGCCCAGGATCAGGCCTATGCGCAGCGCCAGCGCTTCGAGGCGGCCTAGAGCGCCTACGGGCTTGGTTTTGTTGTCGAGCTTGTACTGCAGGCGCTGGGCGAGCTCGGTATTGCTGATGTCGGGGAGAGTCATGGGGTGAGTGCTATGGATCACGGATCAGGTCCGGGATGACATCCTTGTGGAAGTGCTGGTCGATGTAGGCGGCGAGGCCGTCGAAGACCGAATCGAGCGTGGGTGCTGCCGCGCCGAAGAGCGCCTGCAACACTCGCGGGTCTTCGAACAGGCCGTGCAGGTAGACGCCGAGCACATTGCCCTGCGCGTTCTGCCAACCCAGGCCGTTGGCGATGGCGACGCGCGCCGCTTCCATGCCGGTGTGCTGCGCCGTGCGGCCGTGGTGGATTTCGTAGCCCTGGGCCTGGACGCCAGAGAGCGCTGACCACAAGCCATTGAGCTCACCGAATCCAGTGGACGTGCGCTGCACCGTCTTGTCTTCCTCAAACACCGTCACGAGCGGCAGCAGGCCCAGGCCGGGTGCGTTGCCGTCGATGCCGTGCGGGTCGATCAAGGCCTCGCCCAACATTTGCAGCCCGCCGCAGACACCGAGCACCGCCCTGCCCGCCTGCGCGTGAGCCGCGATAGCGCTGTCGAGCCCCTGCGCGCGCAGCCAGGCCAGGTCGCCGCTGGTGTGCTTGCTGCCTGGCAGGATGATCCAGTCGGCGCCCGCCACGTCGGCCGGGCTGCGCGCCCAGACCAGGCGCAGGCCGGGCACGTTCCTCAGGGGCTGGAATTCGTCGAGGTTGCTGATGCGGGGGTAGGCGATGACGGCGACGGTCTTCGTCAGTGCGCCCGCAACAGTGCTGCGGTCGTCGAATATGCCGTCTTCTTCAGGGAGGCCGTGTTGCCACCACATCGGCAAAGTGGCAACCACCGGAATGCCGGTCAGCGCTTCGAGCTGCTGCGGACCTGGTGCCAGCAGCGCTGCGTCGCCGCGAAATTTGTTGAGTACGAAGCCATGGATCAGCCGCCGCTCCTCCTCGGGCAGGAGCGCCCAGGTGCCGTACAGGTGGGCGAACGCGCCTCCGCGGTCAATGTCTGTCACCAGCAGGCAGCGCGCCTGGGCGTGCAGAGCCACACGCATGTTGACGATGTCGCTGTCCTTGAGG
Organism: Sphingobacterium thalpophilum; assembly: GCA_943369045.1. GTDB lineage: Bacteria > Pseudomonadota > Gammaproteobacteria > Burkholderiales > Burkholderiaceae_C > Ramlibacter. The sequence continues at coordinate 5,293 of CALRME020000163.1, read as the reverse complement.
TTGATCTCGGCCGGCGAGCCCGCACCCTCGATCACCACCACGTCGTTCTCGGCGCGCAGGTCATGGAGCGCCTGCGCGATCTGCGGCCAGACGCTGGCGCTGCGGCCCCGCCAGGGCATGGCGGACAGTTCGTCGCTGACTTGCCCCATCAGCACGACCTGGCTGTGCGTGTCGCGCTCTGGCTTGAGCAGCAGCGGGTTCATGCGCACATCGGGCGCGGCGCGCGCAGCCAGAGCCTGGAAGTATTGGGCGCTGCCGATCTCGCCTCCAGCGACGACTCGCGCGTTGTTGCTCATGTTCTGGGCCTTGAACGGCGCGACCTTGTAGCCACGCTGTGCATACCAGCGGCACAGCGCGGTGGTCAGCCAGCTCTTGCCCGCGCCGCTCGTCGTGCCCAGCACCATGACGCAGCGGGCCAGCTTCTTCGGCACTACCACGGCCTCTCCCCTGCTACCCAGAAGTTGGCAACCGAGCCAAACAGCAACAACACGGCAATGGCGCGCACGGCGAGTTCGATGCTCCGGGCCGTGTCGCCCGGCTCGGGCGCGCCGCCCTCCTCGTTGAGCGCGTAGACCGCCGGCTTGCGCAGGCGGATGTCCAGCACCAGCGCCATGGCCGCCATCGGCCAGCCGCTGTTGGGCGACGGCGTGCGCGCCGCTTCCTGCGCCAGCCGCCTCAATGACAACCCGCCGGCTACCATGGCCAGCAACAGCGCCGTAATGCGTGCGGGCAGCCATGAGAGCACGTCGTCAGCACGTGCCGCGAACTTGCCCGCCCACTCCCAGCAGCGTCCGCCCCGACGGCCGCGGTAGCCCCACATCGCATCGGCGGTATTGGCGAAGCGGTAGACCGCCGCACCCGGCAGGCCTGCGACGACGAACCAGAACACCGGCGCCACGACGGAGTCGTTGAGGTTCTCTGCCAGCGACTCAATGGCGCTCTCCCGCACCTGGCTTTCATCGAGCTGCATCACCTCGCGGCTGACCAGCCGGCCCAGCTGCGTGCGGCCGGAATCGAGCGAGCGGCCCAGCGCGGCCTCGACCGCCACCACTTCGTCGCGCAGCATGCGCCAGGCCAGCATGGGTTTGAGGAGCACGCCGATCAGCAGCCCTGCAACGCCTGCATCCAGCAGCAGGGACCAGCGCTGCAGCAGCGACGCGGCCACCACCACCAGCGCCGCGCCGCCGTACCAGGCCAGCGCACCGGCCCAGAAGGCGCGCCAGTCGGGGTTTTGCGAATCTTCATAAGGCGCGATGCGTGCACCCACCCAGCCCAGGTAGCTGCCCATCCAGGCGACTGGATGCAGCCGCACGGGCGGCTCGCCGAACCAGCGGTCCAGCGCCAGCGCGAACAACAGGGCAATGACGGCGGTCCAGGCGGGCATGTGCGTGATCCGGCCTAGTCTTCGATGCCGCGCTGCGCGGGTATGCCGGCGTTGAAGGCATGCTTGATCTTGGTCATCTCGGACACGGTGTCGGCCAGCTCGATGATCTCCGGCGGGCAGCGCCGGCCCGTGATGACGACATGCACGTCGCGCGGGCGGGCATTGAGCGTCTCCAGCACATTGTCCAGCGGCAACCAGCCGTAAATCAGCGGATAGGTGAGTTCGTCCAGCACCACCATGAAGTGGTCTCCGCCCAGAATCGTTTCGCGTGCTTTAGCCCAGCCGTCGCGCGCCAGCTGCGCCGAGTGCTCCAGGTCCTGGCTCTTCCAGCTGAAACCGTCGCCCAGGCCTTCGATCGGCAGGCCGAGCTGCTCGAACATCCGGTGCTCGCCAAAGCGCGCCGTCGGCACCTTCATGAACTGGTAAATCTTGACCAGCTTGCCGTGCACGTGGGTGCGGCCGAAGGCGCGCAGCGCCAGCCCGAACGCCGCCGTGCTCTTGCCCTTGCCGTCGCCGGTGTTGACGATGATGAGGCCGCGCCGCTCGCCTTCCGGCTTCTCGTAAGGTTTGGCTGAGGGCGGTGTTTCAATTTCCATTTGAGTCACTTCAATCCGGGGTCAGATTCCAATTAAATTTTCAAAGACGCGGCATGGCAACCCACTGGCCGTCCAGGCTGCGCACCGCAATGCGGCCGCCGAACACCTGCTCCAGCGCGCGGTGCGTGGCCGCATCAGCACAAGCGCCCTGGTGCGTGACGCGGCCCGCATTCATCACCACCATTTCGTCGGCATGCAGGGCCAGCGAGATTTCATGCAGAACGCTGATCACAGTCTTGCCGGCATCCACCAGCGCGCGCACCAGCAAGAGCCAGTCGGTCTGGTGCGGCGGGTCCAGGTTGGCCAGCGGCTCGTCCATCAGCAGCACGTCGGCCTGCACCGCGAGCGCACGGGCCAGCAAAACCCGCTGCCGCTCGCCGCCCGAAAGCTGCCCCAGCGGCCGCTCGCGCCACTCCCAGGCCTGCGTGGTGTGCAGCGCCTGTTCCACGGCAATACGGTCGGCTTCGCTGGGCGGCGCCAGCCAGGGCTGGTGCGGCAGGCGGCCAAGCATCACCACGTCATAGACCATCAGGTCGTCGGCGGCGCTTTCGTTCTGGCCCAGCCAGGACATCCGGCGGGCGCGCTCCTTGATGTGGAGGGTGCCAATGCCGCGGCCCTGCAGGAACACTTCGCCCTGGCAGGCCAGCAAGCCGGCCAGCACCCGCAATAAGGTGGACTTGCCTGCGCCATTGGGCCCGACGATGCTGGTCCAGCGCCCCGCCGGCAGCGCCAGGTCGATGCCGTGCAGCACTTCGGTGCGGCTTGCGCCGTGGCCCAGCGATGCGCTCACGGCTCTTGCTTCAAGCGCCGCGTTCACAGCATTCCCCCTCTGCCGCTGCGCCTGTGCATCAACCACAAGAGATATGAACCGCCGAGCACCGCCGTGAGCACGCCCACCGGCAGTTCCTGTGGCGCGATGATCCACCGCGCCAGCACGTCCGCGGTCATCAGCAGCAGGCCGCCCATCAAGGCGCTGAGCACCACAAGCCGCGCATGCGTTGTCTTGACGATGGAGCGCACCAGGTGCGGCGCCGCCAGGCCGACAAAGGCAATCAGGCCGGTCTGCGCCACGGCAGCGCCCGTGGCCAATGCCAGCACCGCCACCAGCGCCGCACGCATGGCGCCCAGCGGCAGGCCCAGGCTCGCCGCAGTCGCCTCGCCCAAAGCCAGCCCATCCAGCACCCGGCCCAGCGCCCAGGCCACCGCCAGGGTGGGCAGCAAGGTGGCGGCCATGACGCCGCAAGAGGTCCAGCCAACGAAACCCGTGCTGCCCAGCATGAAGGCCTGCATGGCCTGCAGGATGTCGGGCACGGCCAGAGTGACCAGGTCGCGCGTCGCGCCCAGCACCACACCGACGATGACGCCGGCCAGCAGCAGGCGCAGCGTGTGCAGCACACCGTTGGCCAGCACCAGGGTCAGTAACACGCCACCGACCGCGCCGGCAAATGCGGCACCCGTCAAGCCCAGGCGCACCAGCCACTGGGTAGCGAACGGGCTCACACCCAGCAGCGCCAGCGCCACCGCAACGCCCAGCGCCGCGCCCGAAGCACTGCCCAGCAGGTAAGGGTCGGCCAGCGGGTTGCGGAACAGGCCCTGGGCCACCGCACCGGCCAGGCCCAGCAGGCCGCCCGCGACCCAGGCACCCAGCGTGCGCGGCAGGCGAATGTCCCAGACGATCTGCCAGGCAATCGGGTCATGCCGTGCCTTGAGCACGCTTTCAAAGCCCGTGCTGCCCACGCCTGCGCCCAGCATCAGGGCACCGACCGCCGCCAGCAGCAACGCCAGCGCGAGCACCAAGCTGCGGCCGTGTGCCGCGGTGGGTGCTGCCGAGGATGCAGGCAGACTCATCTGGAAGCCGTCCCTGGCTTGTCAACGATGCACCTGGCCATGAGGCGCGCCGCCTCCGCCATACGCGGACCTGGTCGCACCAGGATGTCCGATTGCTCGGGCGTGAAGATGCAGACGCGCTTCTCGCGCATGGCCTTGATGCCGGCCCAGCCCGGCCGGGCTTCCAGGCCCATGGCATTGCGCGAGCCGATCATGATGAGGTCAGGGTTGGCGCGCACCACGTATTCGGGGTTGATCTTGGGGAAAGGGCCCAGCTCCGGCGTCATGATGTTCTTCACGCCCAGGCGAAGCATCAGTTCGCCGATGAAGGAAGTCGTGCCCGCGGCATAGCCGCCCACGCTGACCTCGTAGTAGATGCGGGTGTTCCTGGCAGATGCAGGCAGCGACTGCGCGGCGGCTGAGACGCCCGCATCAATCACGCGCCAGATGCGCTGCGCGTCCGGCACTTCCAGCAACGCACCCAGCTTGCCCATCACGCGCTGCGCGTCCACCGCCGTCCTGGGCTCCAGCGCCACCACCTTCACGCCAAGGGCCTCCAGCCGCTGCGCGCCGCGAGAAGAAGTCGCCATCAGAACCACGTCAGGGCGCAACGCGACGACGGCCTCGATGTTAGGGTCAATGCCGCCGCCCACGGTCGGCAAGCTGCGCACCGCCGCGGGGAAATTGGAATAGCGGTCCACGCCCACCAGCCGGTGGCACTGCCCCAGCTCGCAAACGGTTTCGGTCAGCGAGGGCAGCAGGCTGACGATGCGCTGCGGCGTCTGGGCCAGCGTGACGGTCACGCCGCGGTCGTCCGTGAGTTGCAGTGCGTGGGCGTACATGCCGATGGCACACAGGCAAAGCACAACGAGAAGCCTCTTCATGCCTTGTCTTTCAATGTGAGCGGCAGGCCGGCCGCCATCAGGGTGACGCGGTCGCAGGCCTTTGCCACCTGCTGGTTCACGCGCCCCAGTTCGTCAACGAAGCGGCGCACCTCGCGGCCCATGGGGATGACGCCAAGACCGATCTCATTGCTGACCAGGATGAGCGGGCCTTGGGCTGACGCAATCGCCTGCGCCAGCTCGTCCAGCGGCGCGCCGCCCGGCACTGCGCCCCCCCCTGCCGGCATGATCCAGTTGGTCAGCCACAGCGTGAGGCAGTCCACCACCAGCAAGGTCTGCGGCGAAGAATGCGCGGCGATGGCTTGCGCCACGTGCAATGGCTCCTCGACGGTCACCATGCCGGGCAGCCGCAGTACACGATCGCGCTGGTGGCGGGCGATACGTTCCTTCATCTCCTCATCCCAGGCCTGGCCAGTGGCGATGAAAACAGCCATGCGGCCAGGCGATTCGGCCAGCCAGGCGGCGGCGCGCGTTTCAGCGCGGGCCGACTTGCCGCTGCGTTGGCCACCCAGGATCAGTTCACGCATGATGCCGCGCCCAGCCGGTGACGATGCGGTGCAGTTGCTCCACGCCGTCGGTCAGCG
>CALRME020000162.1:0-6843 GCA_943369045.1 Sphingobacterium thalpophilum | reverse complement strand
GCCGCCGAATTCTTCCAGCCGCTTGACGGCCCAGGGCGACATCACGCGTTGCAGGTAACGCGCTGCAATGCCGTACTGCTGTTGCATCAGCGGCGCGTCTTCGGCGTTGTTGAACAGGCCCAGCGGCGACTCGTTCACGGGCGAGCCCTTGAGCGCATAGAACGGCACCTGTTCCATCAGCTGCTTGAGCCGCTCGGCGATCGATGACTTGCCGCCGCCCACTGGGCCCAGCAGGTAGAGGATCTGCTTTTTTTCTTCCAGCCCCTGGGCCGCGTGGCGGAAGCACGACACCACCTGCTCGATGGGGTCTTCCAGGCCGTAGAAATCGCGAAAGGCCGGGTAGATTTTCACGACCTTGTTGCCGAAGATGCGCGAAAGGCGCGGGTCGTGCCGCGTGTCTATCACCTCCGGTTCGCCTATGGCCGCGAGCATGCGCTCGGCTGCCGTGGCGTAGACAAGCGGGTCCCGCTTGCAGGCGTCGAGGTAGTCCTCGAGCGACATCTCTTCCTCGCGTGTCTGTTCGTAACGTGCGAGAAAATTCCTCACGACATCCATACAAACTCCTTCAAACGCGTTGGCGGCGCTGACTCACTTTACATCCGGCAATCACCTCGTGGTGGACCAGCTTGCAGGACAAATCCGATTCCACTGTAGGCCATCGATAGACAAACTCAAAGCATGAAAAGTTTCTAGGGGAAAACACATGCTTGCCACAGGCCTTGCATTAGTCATGCCAGTCAGGTGATGATGGCGCCGAGGGTGAAGAAGAAGGTAGCGCCCTGCCCCGGCGCCGACTCGGCCCAGATGCGGCCGCCGTGGCGCGCCACCACCTTGTGGGCGATCGCCAGGCCGATGCCCGTCCCCTCAAACTGGTCGGCGGGGTGCATGCGCTGGAAAGCCTGGAACATTCGGCCCGCGTACGCCGGATCAAACCCCACGCCGTTGTCCCGCACGAAGTAGAGGGCCTCCCCTTCAGGCCCGGCATTGCACCCAACGGAGATCTCCGCTGCTTCCATGGGCTGGGTGAATTTCCAGGCGTTGGCGACCAGCGCGGCAATGGCCAGCTTGAGCAGCCGTGAATCGCCCAACGCGTACATGCCTTCCTGCACGCTGCATTTCGCAGGGCGCCCCGGCGCCTCGCTGCGACAGTCGCCCAGCACGTCATGAGCGATGGAGCTCATGTCCACCCGGCCGGCTTGCAGGCTGGTGCGCGACAGGCTGGCCAGTGTCAGCAGTCCATCGGTGATCTCGCCTATCTGGCGCACACCGGCGCGGATGCGTTTGAGGTAGTGCAGGCCAGCCTGCGGCAACGCATCGCGAGCAGATTTCTCCAGCATCTGGCTGAAGCCGTCGATCGATCCCAGCGGCGCGCGCAGGTCGTGGGCGATGGAATAGGCAAAGGCTTCCAGCTCCCGGTTGGCGGCTTCCAGTTGCGCCGTCCGCTGCTGGACGCGTGCCTCAAGCTCCGCATTCAGCCGCAGGATCTCCTGCTGCGCCTGCACCCGCTGCGTCACGTTGCGGAAGTAAATCGCCAGGCCCTGCGCCGACGGGAACAGCCGAAGACTCAGCCAGACTTCAATCGGTTCGAAGTAGGCCTCGAACTGCACCGTGATGTTCCCGTCCATCGCGCGCCGGCATTGCTGTTGCAGCAGGCTGCCTACTGCCTCGGGGAATTCCTCCCACAACCGGCTGCCCAGCAGCTGCGAGCGCGGCCGGCGCAGCAGCAACTCGGCCTGGCCGTTGACATAGGTACAGCGCCAGTCGCGGTCCAGCGTCAGGAAGGCGTCGGTGATGCTTTCAAGCGTGGTAGCCAGTTGCAGCGCCAGCCGGCGGGCCTCGCCCGATGCGTTGCGGCTCTCCGTGACGTCGCGCACCACGCCTTGGTAACCCCGGAACACGCCGTTCGCGTCGAACACGGGCTCGCCGCTGGAGACCAGGTAGCGCGGCGGCTCGCCTTCCTTGACGCGCATGTACTCGAAATCGTGGAACGGTTTGCGCGCCGCCAGGTCGGCCCGGTGTTCGTCCCAGCTGCCGCCGACGGGCAGCGTCCCTTCAAGCTCCCACCGGCATTTGCCGATGACCTTCGCGGGGTTGGGCCGCCAGTTGCTCGACTGGTGGCCTTCGGAGAAGCCCGTAAAGCGGCAGTGCTCGTCCTGCTCCCAGTACAGGTCCACCGACAGCGCCGTGAGGCGGCGAAACCGTTCCTCGCTTTCGCGCAGGGCCTGCTCGGCGGCCTGCTGCGGGAGCGGGCCAATGGACGACCCCGGGGGAGGCGGACTGCTGCTCGTCAGGTTCCGGCGTGGCAATGCTCGGTTGTTCCGTTTCGGAATTTCCTCCCAACGCCCAGTGTGGATTTGGAGCGACCGCGCGGGATAGGGAATTTCCTTAACCATGAAAAAAAATGCCCGGGTAATAGACTTACCCGGGCAAATTGCAAAACCAGCTACAGGAGCCGTTTCACTTCCAAATAGGGTGTCATTCCTCGACGAAGGCTTCCTCGCGCTTGTTCTTCACGGCAGGCAGCAGCACGATCACCAGCAGCAGCAGGGCCGCAGCGAGCAGGCCGGCCGACAGCGGACGGGTGACGAACACGCTCCAGTCACCGCGCGACAGCAGCAGCGCACGGCGCAGGTTCTCTTCCATCATCGGCCCCAGGATGAAGCCCAGCAGCAGCGGCGCCGGCTCGCAACCGAGCTTGACGAAGGCGTAGCCGATGAAGCCAAAGGCGGCCACCATCCAGATGTCGAACACATTGTTGTTCGTGGAGTACACGCCGATGGCGCAGAACAGCACGATGGCCGGGAACAGGAAGCGGTAGGGCACCGTCAGCAGCTTGATCCACATGCCGATCAGCGGCAGGTTCAGGATGATCAGCATGGCGTTGCCGATCCACATCGAGGCGATCAGGCCCCAGAACAGCTGCGGGTTGCTGGTCATCACCTGCGGGCCCGGCTGGATGTTGTGGATGGTCATGGCGCCCACCATCAGCGCCATCACGGCGTTGGGCGGGATGCCCAGGGTCAGCAGCGGGATGAAGGAGGTCTGCGCGCCGGCATTGTTGGCCGACTCGGGCGCGGCCACGCCGCGGATGTTGCCCTTGCCGAACGGGATCTCGCCCGGCTTGATCTTGATCTTCTTTTCCAGCGCGTAGGCCGCAAACGCCGCCAGCAGCGCGCCGCCGCCGGGCAGGATGCCCAGGGCAGAGCCCAGCGAGGTCCCACGCAGGACGGCGGGCGCCATGTTCTTGAAGTCTTCCTTGGTCGGCCACAGGCCGGTCACCTTGGAGGTGAACACTTCGCGCTCATGCTCGGGCTGCGCCAGGTTGCTGATGATTTCGCCGTAGCCGAACACGCCCATGGCGATCACCACGAAGCCGATGCCGTCGGTCAGTTCCGGGATGTCGAACGAGAAGCGCGCCACGCCCGAATTCACGTCGGTGCCCACCAGGCCCAGCAGCAGGCCCAGCACGATCATGGCAATGGCCTTGATCAGCGAGCCCGAGGCCAGCACCACGGCGCCGATCAGGCCCAGGATCATCAGCGAGAAGTATTCGGCGGGGCCGAACTTGAAGGCCAGTTCGGTCAGCGGCGGTGCGAAGGCAGCCAGGATCAGCGTGCCCACGGAACCCGCGAAGAACGAGCCCAGGCCGGCCGCAGCGAGTGCGGGCCCCGCCCTGCCCTGCCTTGCCATCTGGTAGCCGTCGATACAGGTCACCACCGAAGACGACTCACCCGGCAGGTTCACCAGGATGGCGGTGGTGGAGCCACCGTACTGCGCGCCGTAGTAGATGCCGGCCAGCATGATCAGCGCCGAAACCGGCGGCAGAGCATAGGTGGCGGGCAGCAGCATGGCGATGGTTGCCACCGGGCCGATGCCGGGCAGCACGCCGATCAGCGTGCCCAGGATGCAGCCGATGAAGGCGTACAGCAGGTTGATCGGCGTGAAGGCGACGCCAAAGCCGAGCGAGAGGTTGGAAAGCAGGTCCATTTTTCTTCCTTAGCCCGTGATGAAGGTGGGCCAGACCTGCATCTGGAGCTTGAGCACCAGGATGAAGGCGACGTAGCTGCCGGCCGCGAGGACCGTTGACAGGATCAGGATGTCGCGGGTGTGGAACTTGCCGTCCGCCAGGCTGGAGATGATCACCAAAGCATAGATGGCCAGGATCAGGCCCATCGAGGGCACCTTGATCGAGGGCAGGCCGCCGAGCAGCACGCCGAATGCGAGGTTGGCCGCCAGGATGAAGAACAGCGGCTTCCAGGCCCACTTGCCAATCTTGTCGCCGTCTTCGGTCTCGACGATCAGGCCCTGCATCAGCACGGCCACACCCATCAGCGCCAGCACGATGCCCAGCATCAGGGGGAAGTAACCGGGGCCCATGCGCGCGCCCTCGCCAACGGTGTAGGTGGTCGCGCCCAGGGCGAACGCCCCGCCGACCACCGTGAACATCAGGCCCGAGAAGAAATCCTTCTGGCTCTTGATTTTCATCTTGTCTGCTCCTCGTAATTCATCCCGGGCAAGCATCTGCGCCCGTACCTGTCGTTTATCGTTGCCGGGCACTGACCGCTTGCTGACCGTCCTGCTACGTGGAAGTGCGTAGACTGCACCTCTCTATATGTGGCTACATAAACGTCATGAGAATCCTTCTGGTTGAAGACGACGTAGTCCTGCGCGACGTGATGCTGCGCAGCCTCCATGACGCGGGCCACCGTGTCGACCTGGCAGGCACCGTCGAGGAGGCCGAGCACCTGTGGCGGGTGCAGGCTTTCGATGCGGTCCTGCTGGACCTGAACCTGCCGCACTCGAGCCACCCGCGCAGCGGCCTGGGCAGCGGGCTGGCGGTGCTGCGCGGCGCACGCGCGCGCGGCGACCGCACGCCGGTGCTGGTGCTGACGGCACGCAACCGCACCGATGAGCGCATCGCGGGCCTCAATGCCGGTGCCGACGACTACCTGGGCAAGCCCTTTGACCTTGCTGAAGTCGAAGCGCGGCTGCGCGCGCTCGTGCGCCGCACCCAGGGCACCGACGACCAGGTGCAGATCGGCACGCTGGCACTGGACCGCAGCTCGCGCCGCTTCATGCTGGCCACCAAGCCGCTTGAACTGCCCGCGCGCGAATTCGAGGTGCTGTGGGAGCTGATGACACCGGCCGGCCGCGTGGTCAGCAAGCGCACCCTGTCGTCCAAGCTGTCGGACTTCGAGGAGCACCTGGGCGACAACGCGCTGGAGGCCTTCATCTCGCGCCTGCGCAAGAAGCTCGCCGGCTCCGGTGTGCAGATTCGCACTCTGCGCGGCCTGGGCTACCTTCTGGAAGCCGGCGAAGCCCAGCCATGATCCGGCCCTCGCTCGCCGCGCGCGTGCTGCGGCACGTGATGGTGCCCCTGGCATTGACGTGGCTGGCGGGCACGGTGGTGGCGCTGGGCATCGCGCACTTCTTCACGCAGAAGGCCTTCGACCGTTCGCTGCTGGACGACGCCTACCTGCTTGCATCGAACATCAAGGCCGACGGCCCGGCGCTGCGGCTGACGCTGACGCCGCGCGAGGTCAACGCCATGCTGTTCGACCAGGTCGAGTCGCTGCTGTACGCCGTCAAGCGGCCCGACGGCTCGCTGATCGCCGGCGAGATGAACTTGCGGCCGGCCTATGTGGCGGACAACGCCGCCTACCGCTTTGACGACATCGACTTCCGTGGCCGGCGCCTGCGCGCGGTGACGCTGCACCGCGAGCAGCCCGAGCCCTTTGACGTGATCGTCGCCGAGACCACGGTGAGCCGCGGCTCCATGCTGCAGCGCCTGCTGCTGTTTTCCATTGCGCCGCAGATGCTGCTGCTGGTGGCGCTGTCGGTCTGGCTGCGACGCGCCATCCGCGCCGACCTGCAGCCGCTGGCCGAGTTGCAGGATGCGGTGGACCTGCGCGACGCAAGCGACCTCGCGCCCGTGCCGGTGCGCGCCACCTCGCGCGACATCGAGCGGCTGGCTGTGGCCATCAACTCGCTGCTCGAGCGCCTGGAGCACAGCGTACGCGGCCAGCGTGAATTCGCCGGCAACGTGGCGCACGAGTTGCGCACGCCGCTGGCCGGAATACGCGCGCTGGCCGAATACGGGCTGGCGCAGAAGGACCCGCAGGCCTGGCGCGCGCAGCTGGGGCTGATCGCCACCAGCGAGGCCCGTGCAAGCCGCATGGTCGACCAGTTGCTGGACCTGGCGCTGGCCCATGAAGCGCAGACCGGCCTGAAGCTGCAGCCCGTCGCCATCGACGAGCTGGTGCGCGACGCGGTGCTGCGCTTTTTGCCGCGCGCCGACGCCGCCGGCGTCGACCTGGGCGCTCGCGGCCTGGACACGCCGGCGCAGGTCACGGGCGACGCGACGCTGATCGAAGGCATCCTGAACAACCTGCTGGACAACGCGCTGCGCTACGGCGGCACCGCCGGCGAAGGCACTCCCGCCGTGACGGTGGCGCTGGAACACGCAGGCAGCGGCATCGTGCTCTCAGTACAGGACAACGGCCCCGGCCTGCCCGGTGACGTGCAGATGCAGCTGATGGAGCGCGGCGCGCAGGGCGAAACCGGCGAGCTGCTCGGCCAGGGCGCCGGCCTGGGCTTGGCACTGGTAGCCCAGTACGCCAAGCTCATGCACGCCAGCATGAAGCTGGGCAGTGGGCCCGACGGGCGCGGCTGGATGTGCAGCATCACGTTTGTGGTGCCGGGGGTCTGAACTACCTTGCGCCGCCAAGCCCCATGTGGGCGGGAGTGGCCGCTGGCGACGCGCGTTGGCGGGATCGGGCCGGTGGGGCACTCTGCGCAGCGAATGTCCCCCGGCCCGTGAGGGGCCTCCTCCTTTATTTCGCT
>CALRME020000161.1:0-6868 GCA_943369045.1 Sphingobacterium thalpophilum | reverse complement strand
AGGTCGTCCACCAGCACGCCCAGGTAGGCTTCATCGCGTCGCGGCAACCAGGACTCTTCGCCCCGGCATTGCAGGGCGGCGTTGATGCCGGCGAACAAGCCCTGGGCCGCCGCCTCTTCGTAGCCCGTCGTCCCATTGATCTGGCCGGCAAAGAACAGGCCGCCAATCTGCCGGGTCTCGAAGCTGCTCTTGAGCGAACGGGGATCAAAGTAGTCGTATTCGATGGCGTAGCCGGGCCGCAGGATATGGGCGTTCTCCAGCCCGGCCATGGAACGGACCAGGTCGTACTGCACATCAAACGGCAGGCTGGTGGAGATGCCGTTGGGGTAGACCTCGTGAGTGGTCAGGCCCTCGGGCTCCAGGAAAATCTGATGGCTTTCCTTGTCTGCAAAGCGATTGATCTTGTCTTCCACGCTTGGGCAGTAACGTGGGCCCACGCCCTCGATCTTTCCGGTGAACATGGGGCTGCGGTCAAAGCCGGAACGGATGATCTCGTGGGTACGCTCGTTGGTATGCGTGACCCAGCATGGCATCTGCGCCGGGTGCATCGCCACATTGCCCATGAAGCTGAACACAGGGATGGCGCCTTCGATTCCGCCCGGCATTCCGTCGCCGGGCTGAACCGCGCACTTTGAATAGTCGATGGTCCGGCCGTCCAGCCGCGGCGGGGTACCCGTCTTGAGCCGGCCCTGCGGCAGCTTCAACTCCTTGAGCCGCGCCGACAGTGAAATGGCCGGCGGGTCGCCCGCCCGCCCAGCCGCATAGTTGTTCAGGCCGACGTGGATCTTGCCGTCCAGGAAAGTCCCGGCCGTCAGCACCACGGTCCGAGAACGGAACCGGATGCCAACCTGCGTGACGGCGCCCACCACCCGGTCGCCCTCCACCATCAGGTCGTCCACCGCCTGCTGGAAGATTTTCAGGTTGGGCTGGTTTTCCAGCGTACGCCGGATCGCCGCCTTGTACAGGATGCGGTCGGCCTGCGCCCGGGTGGCGCGAACCGCCGGCCCCTTGCTGGAGTTGAGGATCCGGAACTGGATGCCGCCTTCGTCCGTGGCCAGCGCCATCGCGCCGCCCAGCGCGTCAACTTCCTTGACCAGATGGCCCTTGCCGATTCCGCCAATGGACGGGTTACAGCTCATCTGTCCCAGCGTCTCGATGTTGTGGGTCAGCAGCAAAGTCTTAGCGCCCATGCGGGCGGAGGCCAGCGCGGCCTCCGTTCCGGCATGGCCGCCGCCGACCACGATCACGTCAAATTCTTCGGGGTAGTTCATGGCCTAGGCCTCCACCAGTTCAGTCTTCAGGCCGACCGCTTCGGCGGCCTGGGCTTGGCGGCGGTCCGCCGTCACAAACAATCCAACGCGCGCCGCCTGGGCCGTTCCGATATGCAACGCGTCCATCGCACGCAGCGGCGCCTGGGCCATGGCGGCCACGGCGAAATCTTCCACCGTCCGGTTGAGCGACTCAATCTGGTAGGCATCGAAATCCTGCCTCATGGCGGCTCGCACACGCAGGTATTCCGCATTGCCAAAAGCACCCTCGCGCCATTGGTGGGTGAGCGCCGATACCAGCTCGGTAAAGCAGTGCGCCGCCAGAACCACGGAGCTCGCCTTTTCATGCAAGGCGAGCACTTGCTCCGCCCCTGCCTCACCCGCGTAGCGCTTGAACAAGGCTGAGCTGTCAAAAAGGGTACGTGTCACCAGCCACCCTCCCGCTCGTCAATGATGAGCTGAGCGCCACTCTTGCTGGGTGGCTTGACGTATTGAATGGGTTCGACTGGCAGCTTCCAGCGTGGCACCTGCTCCGGCTCATCGGCACGCACGGGCACCAGTTCAGCCACGGGCTTGCCATGGCGAAGAATGCGGACGGTGTCGCCCTTTTCGACCAGGTCGAGCATCTCGGAGGCATGGGCGCGAAATTCACTGAGGGACAGAATGTGCATTTGTACAAATAAACGTAATTTGTACATTTTACGCCCTTGCGCCGCTTTCGCAGAAAAGCTGCGCGGCCCTGTGTTGCAATCAGGGGCATGAAGCTACTCATCTTCGCCGGAAGCACCCGTCAACACTCCTTCAACCGCCGCCTTGCGAAAGCCGCCGCAGCGATGGCCGCAGCCTCTGGCGCCGAGGTCACGCACATCGAACTGGGCGATTTCGACGTGCCCATGTACAACGCCGACCTGGAAGCCAAGGGCACGCCGGCTGACGTGATCAAGCTCAAGCAGCTGTGTTTCGACCACCCCGCCTGGATCATCTGCACGCCCGAGTACAACGCCAGCTACCCGGCCCTGCTCAAGAACACCCTGGACTGGGTGTCCAGCCCGGTGAAGGCCGATCCGGCCTGGACCGACGGCTTCAAGTCCACGCGTGGCAAGGTCGTCGGCGTGCTCAGCGCCTCGCCCGGCGCGCTAGGCGGCCTGCGCTCGCAAAGCCACCTGGCGCCCCTGCTGGTCAACCTGCACTGCTGGCTGGCACCGCAGAACTTCGCACTGGGCCGCGCAGGCGACGCCTTCGACGAGCAGGGCCAGCTCAGCAACGAGTCACACCGGCGTAACGTCCAGGCCGTGATTGACCAGGTCGTATGGGCTGCAGAGCGCTTGCAGCAAGCTTAAACAGCTCTCTTTTCAATAGCAAATCCCACAAAACCATGGACTGCCGTCCCGGCTGCGGCGCCTGCTGCATTGCGCCTTCCATCAGCTCGCCCATTCCCGGCATGCCTCATGGCAAGCCCGCGGGCGAGCGTTGTGTTCAGCTCGATGACGCCAACCGTTGCCGCATCTTCGGCCGGCCGGAGCGGCCCGCCGTCTGCTCGCAGCTGCGCGCTTCGCTGGAGATGTGCGGCCAGGACGAGCGCCACGCGATGCAATTCCTGGTGCGGCTTGAGGCACTGACCCAGCCTGGCTAGAACGGGTAGTGCCGCGGCGTGGTCTGGATCGTGATCCAGCGCAACTCCGTGAAAGCCTCGATGCCGGCCTTGCCGCCAAAGCGGCCGATACCACTGCCTTTGACGCCGCCGAACGGCATCTGCGCCTCGTCGTGCACTGTGGGACCGTTCACATGGCAGATGCCCGAGTCGATCTTGCGCGCCACGTTGAAGGCACGTGCGATGTCGCGCCCGAACACCGCCGCCGACAGGCCGTACTCGTTGTCGTTGGCGCAGGCAATCGCCTCCGCAGTGTCCTTGACCCGCACGATGCATTTCACCGGTCCAAAGGTTTCCTCGTGATAGATGCGCATCTTCGGCGTCACATGGTCCAGCACGGTCGCCGGCATCAGCGTGTTTTCGGCCTTGCCGCCACACAGCAGCTTGGCCCCTTGCGCCAGCGCATCGTCGATCAGGGCGTTGCAGTGATGAACCGTCGCCATGCCGACCACGCTGCCCAGCACCACGGGTTCAGGCTTGCGCGGGTCCCCGAGCGGAAGAGCGCCGGCCTTGGCGGCAAATTTCTTCGCGAACTCGTCAGCCACCTTCTGGTCCACGATCAGGCGCTCGGTCGACATGCAGATCTGCCCGCTGTTGGCAAAGCAGCCGAACGCCGCGCCATTGACCGCGTCCTCGATGTCGGCATCGTCCAGCACCACCAGCGGGGCCTTGCCGCCCAGCTCCAGCACCACGGGCTTGAGGTACCTGGCGCAGGTCTGCGCAATGATCCGCCCCACTTTTGTCGAGCCGGTGAAGTTCACGCGCCGTATCGCCGGGTGTGCCACCATCGCCTCCACCACCGCGCCCGCATCGGCCGGCGCATTGGTGATGTAGTTGACGACCCCGGGCGGAAAGCCCGCCTCCTGGAATGCCTCGATGATCAGCTGGTGGGTACGCGGGCAGTTCTCGCTGCCCTTGAGCACCACGGTGTTGCCGCAGGCCAGTGGCACGCACACGGCACGCACGGCCAGGATGATCGGCGCGTTCCAGGGTGCGATGCCCAGCACCACACCGGCCGGCTGGCGAATGCCCATGGCCAGCGAGCCCGGTACGTCCGACGGGATCACCTCGCCGCTGATCTGCGTGGTGAGTGACGCCGCCTCACGGATCATGCCGGCCGCCAGCATGACATTGAAGCCGGCCCACATGCCGGTGGCGCCCGTCTCTGCCGCCACCGCCTCGGCGAACTGCGGCACCTTAGCCTCGAGCTTCTCCGCCGCCTTGAGCAGCAGCATGCGGCGCTCCCCGGGACCGGTCTCGCTCCAGGTCTTGAAGGCTTCGGCAGCCGCCTCCACCGCCATCACCGCGTCGGCGGGCGACGCGGCAGGCGCGCGCGTGGCGACGGTGCCGTCCAGGGGGTTGCGGCGTTCGAAAGTGGCGTTCTTTTCGGCCGTGACTTTCAGGCCGTTGATGAGCATGGACAGGTCGGACATGGGTACTCCTTAAACTCTCGCGGCTTTCGCCGCCGTGGTGGTGTCTGAACTCGCGGCGCCCAGGTAGGCCTCGCGAACGGCGGCCGAACGCGCCAGCAATTTCGCGGGGCCGCTGGCGACCAGCGTCCCGCGCTCGAGCACATAGCCACGATCGGCAATCGCCAGCGCCTTGCGCACGTTCTGCTCGACCATCAGCACAGTGGTGCCGGCGTCGGCGATGCGCCGCGCAATCGCCAGCAGTTCATCGACCATCCGTGGCGCCAGGCCCAGCGAAGGCTCGTCGAGCATCAACAGTCGCGGCGCGCTCATCATGGCGCGTGCCACGGCCACCATCTGCTGCTCGCCGCCGCTCATGGTGCCGGCCAGTTGCTGGGCACGCTCGCGCAGCTTGGGAAAATCGTTGAACACCTGCTCCAGCCGGTGCGCGCGTTCGGACTTGGGCACCAGCCAGCCGCCCAGCTCCAGGTTTTCGGCCACCGTCATCTGCGCAAACAGCTGCCGGCCTTCGGGCACCAGCACCATGCCGGCCTGCACGATCTCGTTGGTCTTTTCGGGCAGGTCATCGCCATCAAGCAGCACGTCGCCGCTGCGCGGAATCAGGCCGTTGAGCGCACGCAACAAGGTGGTCTTGCCGGCGCCATTGGGGCCAAGCACCACAGTAAGGCCGGGATTGATGTCCAGCTTGAGCGCCCGCAGCACTGCCACCGGGCCATAGCCCGCGGACAGTCCGTCGATCTTCAGCTGCGCGCGGCCGGAGCCGCCGAGCTCGAAGTCGGGGTTGTGCCACATCATGCGGCCACCTCTTCCACCATCTCATCGCCAAGATAGGCTTCGACCACCTCCGCATTGCGCACGACCTCGGCCGGTGTGCCGTCAGCGATCTTGCGGCCCTGGTGCAGCACGATCACGCGCTCCACATGGCGCAGCAGTGTGGTTACCGCGTGCTCTATCCACACCACGGTCAGGTCGAGCTCGTCGCGCAACCGGCGGATCAGGCGTGCCATCTCCTCCACCTCGGCCTCGGTCAGTCCTGCAGCCACTTCGTCCAGGAGCAGCATGCGCGGCCGCGTCGCCAGAGCCATGCCGATTTCCAGCAGGCGCTGCTGTGATGGCGTGATGGCGGCAGCGGGCAACGCTGCCTGGGCCGACAGACCGATCACCGCGAGGATGCTGTCCGCATCGCGCAACGCCCAGGGCACGGCCTGCTCATCGCCCCAAAGCCAGTACTTGCGCGGCCGGCGGCCGGCGAACTTCAGGCCAAATTCGATATTGGCGGCGACGCTCATGTCAGCAAACACGCGCGGCGTCTGGAAGGTGCGCGCCAGGCCGTGGGCGGCGTAGCGGTGCGGCCCCTTGCCTGTGAGGTCGCTGCCACTGGCCACCAGCCGCCCAGATGTAGGTGCGACAACGCCCGTCAGCGCATTGAAGAACGTGGTCTTGCCCGCGCCGTTGGGGCCGATGATGCCCACCAGTTCGCCAGCATGGAAGCTGGCGTTGACCGCGTCGACGGCAACGAGACCGCCGAAGCGCACGGTGACGTCACGGGCTTCCAGGAGGACCGTGGCTTCAGACACTGCGGCGCTCCTTCGCACGCAACTTGTCACGCGCCTTGTCACCGCTCCACTCGTAGCGGCGCGCCTTCCAGTCGTCCTTCGCGCCCTGCCACCAGCCACGGAATGTGGCCCAGCGCAACGACGCCAGCCCACCCGGCAGGTACAGCACCGACAGGATCAGCAGCAGCCCCAGGGCCATCATGTAGACCTGCGGCGCCTTCAGCCGCAGCGTCTCGGCCAGCACACTGAATACCACGGCGGCGATCAACGGACCCCAGAGGGTCATGGCGCCCCCAATCAGTGCGATCAGCACCGTCTGGAAGCCAATGAAAGGGTTGAACACCGTGTGCGGGTCGATGTAGGTCCAGCGCACCGACATGGCCGCGCCGACCGCGCCTGCGACGGCCGCCGTCATCGCGAAGCCGGCGATCTTGACCAGCCGCGTGTCCACACCCAGGGTCTGGGCCCGCTGTTCGTCGGCGCCTATGCCCATCAGCGCAACGCCGAAACGGGTGCGCCGCACGCAGATCGACAGTGCCACGGTTCCGACCGCCAGCGCCAGCACCGTGAGGTAGATGGTGTCGCGTTCCGGCACCACGCTGAGCACACGGCCCACCGTGCCGGTGACCTGCTTTTCCCAGTACGTCACCGCGTGCCGGATCAGCTCCGTCATGCCGAAAGTGAGCACCGCGAAGTAGGTGCCGCGCAAGTGCAGCACCGCGGCACCCATCACGATGGCCACCACGGTGGCGATACCCGAGCCCAGCGCAATGGACTCCAGCCACGACAGCTTCTCCAGCGCGATGGCGCTGGTGTAGGCACCTATGCCGAAGAAGGCGGACGTGGCCAGCGAAAGGTAGCGCGTGCTGCCGCAGAACAGCCCCCAGCTCGACGACAACGCCACATACATCAGGCAGGTGAGCGCCATCGACACCACAAATTCGCTGCCGAAGTAAGGCAGGC
>CALRME020000160.1:0-6880 GCA_943369045.1 Sphingobacterium thalpophilum | reverse complement strand
CATCCACATCGGCTGGCTGCGGACGAAAGGCCAGCCGGCCCGCCTCGGCCTGCCCCAGGGTCAGCATGTCCTCCAGCATGATCTGCATTCGCCGCGCCGCCGCCACCAGGTCTGCCATGATGCTTCGCTGCTCTTCAGGCCCGATCCGGTCGCCGTAATGCCCGATCAACTCGGCCGACGACAGGATGGCTGCCAGGGGCGTGCGGAACTCATGCGACGCCATCGACAGCAGCCGCGTCTTGAGCTCACCCAGTTCCCGCTCACGGGCCAGCGCGTTGCTCATCTCCTGCTCGGCCAGCTTGCGCTGCGTCACGTCCACATAGGTCCAGACTGTTCCCCGGGGGCCTCCGCCCTGGATCGCCGTACCGTCGATCTGCACCCAGATCAGCTCGCCATCCTTGCGCCGCATCTGCACCTCAGAGGAGAAATGGCCGGTCATGTCGATCTCGCGGTAGGCCTTCTCGCCGACACGCTCAAAATCCGCGTCGCTGGCGTAGTGCACGCGCGTCTCCTGGCCCAGGAGTTCGGCAGGCCTATAGCCGAGCATGCGGGCCAGCGTGCGGTTGAGCCACTGGTGGCGCCGCTCCTGCAGGAAGGTCACGCCCACGGCGGTGGTTTCGAGAAACGCCTCGCGCTGTGCCAGTGCCGCCTTGAGCTGCTCGTCGAGGCCATGACGCTCGCTGGTGTCCTTGAGGAAAAACAGGTTGGCGGGGGCGCCTTCCCAGTCCACCACCACGCCGTTGATCTCCACCCACGACACCTGCCCGTCGGGCCGCTGGAAGCGGGCCTCGAAGGGGGGCACAAGCTCGCCGCGGCTGCGCCGGTCGCGCTGCGAGGTGACGAAAGCCCGGTCCTGCGGATGCACGTACTCGATCATCGCGCGCTGTGCCACCTCATCCGCGGTAACGCCAAGCAGGGCGAGGCAGCGCGCGTTGGCGAACCGGATGACCCCGCCCTGCCCCACGCAGATGCCCTCGGCCGCATGCTCGACCATGGTGCGGTAGCGCACAAGTTGCGCAGCCACGGTTTCGGACGGCTGGCCCATCTGCGACAACTACCTGGAAAGCAGCCTGTACAGGGCCGCGTCATCAAGGCCGGCCATGCCTTCATCGGCCGCTCTCGCAAAGGCGTCCCGGACGGCGGCGCCCAGCGGCCCGGCAAAGCCCGCTGCGCGGGCCGCTTCCACAGCCAGCCGGGTGTCCTTCTGCAGCAGGGTGACGTGGGCCCGCGGCTCATAGTCGCCGGCGATGGCTCGGCGCATGCGGTCGCTGCCGATCCAGCTCTGCCCGCTGGACTGCTCAATGACTTCAAGCGTACTGCCCGGGTCCAGCCCCATGCGCTGGGCCAGCGCCAGCGCCTCGGCCGCGCCCACCAGGTTGATGCCGGCCAGCAGGTTGTTGACCAACTTGGTCCGGGCGCCATCGCCCGGCCGCTGACTGATGCGAAAGACCTTGCTGCCAAGCGCCTCCATCAGCGCACGATGCCGCTCGAAAACTTCGTCGGCGCAAGCGACCATCAGGCTCATGGAACCCTCACGCGCACGCACCGGGCCGCCAGAGATAGGCGCATCGATCACGGCAATTCCAAGCGCCTGCAGGCGCGCGGCGAAACCTTCCACATCCTGCGGCGAAATGGTGGGGCACAGCATCACGGCCTGGTCCTGCTGCAGGGAAGTAGCGGCGCCGCCGGGGCCAAACAGGACATCGCCTGCCTGCTGCGCGTCCACGACACAGACAATGAGCACATCGCTTTGAGCGGCCAGTTGCGCGGCCGTCCCATGCGCCGTCGCCCCCAGGGCCTGCAGAGCCTGGACCTTGCCGGCATCGATATCGCAGACACCGACCTGCCAGCCACGCGCCAGCAGGTTGGCAGCCATGCCGCCGCCCATGTTGCCGACGCCCACGATGCCGACGGGTGGGCGGGCGCTCATGACTGCACCAGCCTCTTCGATTTAGAAATCGACATCAGGATGCCCAGCCCCGCGCCAAGCGTGACCATGGCGGTGCCGCCGTAGCTGATGAAGGGCAGTGGAACGCCCACCACGGGCAGGATGCCGCTGACCATGCCCATGTTGACGAAAGCGTAGGTGAAAAAGATCAGCGTGACAGCGCCGGCCAGCAGGCGGGCGAACAGCGTCGGCGCCTCCAGCGCGATGGCCAGGCCACGCAGGATGAGGAACAGGAAGCCCGCAATCAGCATGAGATTGCCCAGCAGGCCGAACTCCTCGGAATAGGCCGCGAAAATGAAGTCGGTGGTCCGCTCCGGGATAAATTCAAGGTGGGTCTGCGTCCCCTGCATGAAGCCCTTGCCTAAAATGCCACCCGACCCGATGGCGATCATGCCCTGGATGATGTGGAAGCCCTTGCCCAGCGGGTCGCGGCTGGGGTCCAGCAGGGTGCAGATGCGCTGCTGCTGGTAGTCGTGCAGGACTGGCCAGCGAACACCATCGGCACACAGGCGCGGCTCAAACACCACCAGCAGTACGGCCCCCAGCAGTCCCACGGCCACCGGCGGCAGGATCAGCTTCCACGACAGCCCCGCGAAGAAGATGACTGACAGCCCCGCGGCCAGTACGAGGATGGCAGTCCCCAGATCGGGCTGCTTCATGATCAGGCCCACTGGCACCGCCAGCAGCAGGCCGGCCACAAGAAAATCGAGCGGGCGCAACTGACCCTCGCGCTTCTGGAACCACCAGGCCAGCATCAGCGGCATGGCGATCTTCAGGATCTCGCTCGGCTGGATGGTCACGCCCAGGTTGATCCAGCGGCGCGCGCCCTTCTTGGTGATGCCGAAAATCGCCACCGCAATCAGGAGCGCCACGCCGGCGGCATACAGGGGCACGGCAAAGCTCATCAGCCGCTGCGGCGGCACCTGCGCCACCACGAACATGATGCCTGCGGCGATCAGCATGTTGCGGCTGTGGTCCACGAAACGGGTGCCATGGTCAAAGCCGGAGGAATACATGGTCAGCAGGCCAGCGCAGGCAAGCAGGAAAACGGCAAAGGCCAACGGCCCGTCAAAACCCTGCAGCATGGGGGCCAGGCGCTGCCAGGGGGAAGGTTTGTCGAATACGGCTGCCATGGGCGCGATTATCCCGCGTCAGGCGCGCGGCATCCCCTTCAGCCCAGCAGGATGTTGACCGCGGTACCCTTTGGGCCGCTGGCGATGTCCAGCCTGGCGCCGATGGCGCCAGCACGCTCGCGCATGGACAGCAGGCCCTTGCGTGGCGGGATGGCGATGTCGAAGCCGCGGCCGTTGTCCGCGATGCGCACCCGCGCGCCGCCTTCATCCCGGCCATGCACCTCGATCCGCAGCACGCTGGCGTTCGCGTGCTGCAGCACGTTCGACAGCGCCTCAAACACCATGAACTGCAGTTGCCTCATGGCCTGCGCGTCCAGCCCGTTCAGCGGTTCGAGCAGGTCGACGTCCCATTGCAGTTCGATATCCGAGGCCGCAAAGCGCGGCTCAAGGCGGTAGCGCAGGTTGGCCAGCAGGGCCGTGATGTCGCCAGGCGGCAGGTTCATGGCGTCGATCGACAGCTTGAGCTGGTCAAGCGAATCGCGAAGGGTGGACAGGACCTCGGCATTGCTCGCCCTGCCCGATTCCAGCTGCCGGATGGCCGCGCTGATGTGCGATCCCACGCCGTCGTGCATGTCACGCAGGATGCGGGCGCGTTCGCCGGCTCGTTCCTGTTCCCGGGCCAGGCCTTCCACGCGCGCGTAGGTTGCCTGCAGTTCGGCTTCCTTCTGCGCAACGCGGCTGGCCAGTGTCTCCATCAGGTCCCGCGCCTGCCCCGTGGCAGCGCGAAAGCGCATGACCACGATGTACCCCAGGGCCAGCCCAAACAGCACCGACGAGTACCTGATCCAGGTCGATTCGTCGTAACTGCCGCTGATGCGGATGGCCACCCAGTCGCGTACGCCGACGACCACATTCAGCGCGCCCGCAACCGCCACCAGCAGCCGCGCCGGGGTGGGCGAACGCACGGCGCCAGCCAGGTAGACGATCGCATAGCCCACGAAGAAGACGTTGGCGCAACCCAGCCAGACGGTCAGGTACAGCGGTTGGTGCAGGCTGAACGAGAGCGCCGATGCAAGGATGGCGCTGCCAAAGAGCAGCCAGAGCCATGTGCTGAACCACACCATGCTGCGATGCCGGTTCCAGCCGGCAACGTGGTGGCAGAACAGCGCGATGCAGCAGATCCAGCCGGCAAAGGCCGCGGTGACAACCACGCCCCAGGCCGGCCAGGGCAGCGGCGGGTGTTCGATGGCTATATCCCCGACCCGCAGTGCCCAGCAGAGCTCCGCCACCGCGGCGCTCAGGTAGAGCGTGTCACGGCGGGGCGAGCGGGGCTGGCCCGGGTCAAACTGTGTCGCCCACAGCACCAGCGCCAGCGATCCGACCAGCACGCTGAAGATCGCAACCGTCAGCGACGCCACCATTCGCCAGCCATAGGCGTGCACATAGATGCCGCGCACCTCGTCGGCCGGCCCTATCACCGGCGCGGACAGGCCGCCGCGCCGTCCGCCATCCGAGCGCAGGTGGATGCGAAACAGGTTGTCCTTCTGCAGCAGCCGCGGCGGGATGGGCACATACTGCGGGCCCTTGGAAAAGTCCTCTCCGTTGGCATCGCTGATGTCGCCCAGGCGCGCCAGCAGGGTCTCGTTGAGCCAGATCTCCGCCGCGTTGCCGATGCGCGGGAAGTAGACCGCGTAAGGCTCCTGCTCGACCATCGTGAGGCTGAACGGCACCTCAAAGACCGCCATTGCCGGGTGCGTGCCTTGCGCCCGGTCCAGGTGGTAGGGAAGCGTCACGCCCTGTTCTTGCGCGGCGCCATTGACCCGCAATGTCGCCCGCTTGAGCTCGGCAGTCTGCGCGTGCGCGCCAAGTGCAAGCGCCACCAGCACCCAGGCCAGCAGCGTGCGCAGGTGTCGCCAGGCCATGCGGCCGATCAGGCCGCGCGCGGCAACAGGCCCAGCTGCGTTGCCTCGTAGACCGCTTCGCTGCGCGAGCTGACCGACAGCTTGCGGTACAGGTTCTTGATGTGCGACTGCACCGTGTGCACGCTCACGCCCTGCAGCCGGGAGATCTCGGCATAGGAGAAGCCCCGCGCGATGTACTCCAGCACATCGAGTTCGCGTGGCGACAGCGGCGGCCTGCCTTCCTGGGCGACCGCGTCGGCTGCCGCCTTGCGTGCCGGCCCTGCGCTGAGAAAGCGGTACTTGGACAGCACCCGGCGCGCAATCATGGGCGAGATGGGCGAGGCGCCGTCCTTCATCTCCAGGATGGTCTGGGCGATGTCGTCCGGTGTGGAGTCCTTGTGGATATAACCCAGCGCGCCTGCCTCCACGCTCGCCAGCACGTTTTCCTCGTCGCCGAACATCGAGATCACCAGGGCCTCGCAGGCCGGGTGGCTGCGCGAGGCGTGGCGGATCACGTCCAGGCCGCTGCCGTCTGGCAGTCCAAGGTCGGTCAGCAGCACGTCCGCCGCGTTGGCGGGATCATCCAGCCAGAGCGTCGCCTCTGCGCACGTTCCAAAGCGGCCAGCCAGCGCCAGCCCTTCACAGCGGGACACGCTCGCCGCGAAGAATTCGCGCATCTTCGGGTCGTCTTCGACGATCAGGACATTCCACATCCGCACGACTCTACCGCAGCGCCCCGCCGCAGCCATCCCATGAATATGTGAATATCCTGCCCCATGCCCACCACCCACCTGCTGTACCTGCACGGTTTCCGCTCTTCGCCGCAGTCGACCAAGGCACGCCATGTTGCCGCGCGCGTCGCTTCGCAACACCCGGGCGTCACCTGGTGGTGCCCGCAGCTGCCGCCTTCGCCCAGGCAGGCCATGGAGATGGTGGTTCAGGGCACTGCCGCCTGGCCGCAGGCCTCAATGGCCGTAGTGGGCTCCTCGCTGGGCGGCTTCTATGCCACGCATGTAGCGCAAGCAAGGTCGTGCAAGGCGGTGCTGCTCAACCCGGCGGTTGATCCGGCGCGCGACCTGGCCAGGTACATCGGCGAGCAGGCGTCCTGGCACAACCCCCAGGAACGCTTCTTCTTTGAGCCGCACTACGTCGATGAACTGCACGCGCTGGCCCTCGGGCCGCTGGAGCGGCCGCAGGACTATTTCGCGGTCATCGCCAAGGGCGATGAGGTGCTGGACTGGCGCGAGATGACCAACCGCTACAGCGGCGCCCGAATCAAGCTGCTCGAAGGCAGCGACCACGCCCTGACCGACTTTGACACCCACATTGACGAGGTGTTTTCTTTCCTTGACCTCGCCTGAGCCCTGGGCTGGCTCCCGACCAACTGCATGGGACAATCCACCCCATGTTTGCATTGTTTGAAGAAGCCGGGAAATTCCAGGCTGGCCGGGTATTGTCAGAAGCCGAAGCATCGTCGCAGGTTGAGCTCGAAAGCGGCAAGCGCGTCAAGGTCAAGGCCGCCAACATCCTCCTGAAATTCGAGAAACCCGCGCCGGCGGAGCTGATCCGCCAGGCGCAGGCCATCGCCGACACCATCGAGCTTGAGCTCGCCTGGGAATTCGCGCCGGAAGAGGAGTTCGGTTTCGCCGACCTGGCCCGCGACTATTTCAACGACAAGGCCTCCCTGGAGCAGCAGGCCGGCGCCCTGTTCCGGCTGTTCGAGGCACCGCATTACTTCCGCCGCGCGGGCAAGGGGCGCTTTCGCAAGGCACCGGCCGAGATCGTGCAGCAGGCCCTGGCCGCCATCGAGAAGAAAAAAGCGGTGCAGGCCCAGATTGAGGCCTGGGCCGGCGAGCTGGCCGCGGGTACCTGCCCGGCGCCGGTGCGCGAGCAGTTGTTCAGGATCCTGTTCAAGCCCGACAAGAACGCGGCCGAGTACAAGGCCGTGGTCGAGGCCT
>CALRME020000159.1:0-6882 GCA_943369045.1 Sphingobacterium thalpophilum | reverse complement strand
TTGCGCTCGCAGTGAGTTCTGCGATGCGGCTGAAAAACCGGCCAGCCCAGGGTAGCCGTCCAGCGTTCAGCAAGACGGCCGCTCCGGTTGCGCGCCACAGCCCGCCCGCATGGGGCTCGCCGGAGAGATTTGGTTTGCGATCCAGCGTTGTTGGGAACCGTTCAAGCACTATCCATGCGCCTCACAGGCCCAAAATGCTCCGGAAGGCGCGTGGATACTGCTTGCGCGCCCAGCCCTTGCAAACGCCCAGCCCAACGCGCAGGGGCATTTGCGGGGTTTGCCGATCACGTTGCGTCCGCAGCTGGTGCGCCGGTCCAGCAAAAGCGCTGGCAAATCAAATACTTAGGAATGCGCAGGCAACCTGGACACCGATGCCGCGCCGATGTTAATCCGCAGCCTTGCGGGGTTTGACGGTTTTGTTAGACGTGGACTGCGGGCTGGCCGCGCCAGGATTGCTGATATAAACCAACGACTTATGAAGGCGAGGGAGGAAATGACGATGCAATTCAAGCCATGTTATTCCGCAGGTTTGCGGTTTAAAACACGTAGATGGCGCTGAAGACCTCTATTCCTCTTTCCGTCATCATCGTCGCGATGGCGCTGATTGGCTACGCAGCTGCCGGTGGTTGGTACATGCTGCAGCTCAGCTCTAAGATGTCGGCAGTTTGGGTGGGCGCGAACATCGCCGGTATCGCAAGTCTGCTTTGTGCAGGAGCTTGGTCTCGATTCCTCTTGTACGCTCTGAACGGTTGCGCGCTTCTGCTCGTGGCTTCCTACTTTTTTATGTTGCTGTTCTTCTATCCGGAGCCGACCTACCTCATGACTCTGGCCATCGTGGCCATGGTCCTTGTCGCATTTTCGATTTGGTCGGGGCGCGCAGTGCGCAACTATCTCAAACTGAGTTTGCGCGCCTAGCGGAGGCTGTGAAGGTTGTGGAAGCTCCATCTAACAAGCTAGTCAACACGGACGCCTTGCGGCGTCCGCCGGCTGCGCCGGCTCCTCTCGCAAGTCGCCGGTTACACGCACGTTAAGAAGCAGTAACCACTGCTGGTGCGCCTCCCAGGCCCTTTTCGCCCCGCAAGCCGCATGAATAGTGCTTGAGCGTTTCCGGCGCGAAACCGCACGAACACAAACCAAATCTCTCCGGCGAGCCCCATGCGGGCGGGCTGTGGCGCGCGTCTGGGGCGCCTGGGGTGGCCGGTTTTTCGGCCGGTGCGCTTTAGCGCACTTCGTGCTCTGACTCATCGCAAGTGTCCGACCGGAGAGCGCTTCAAGCGCTCATAGGGAGTTTTTGCGATGCGGCCGAAAAACCGGCCAGCCCAGGGGAGCCGTCGAGCGTTCAGCAAGACGGCCGCTCCGGTTGCGCGCCACAGCCCGCCCGCATGGGGCTTGGCGGCGCGAGGTGCAGGCTCAGAACCCCAGACTCTCCAGCAGGTCATCCACCTGGGCCTGGTTGTTGACGACGTCGGTGCGGTTTTCGGGGTCGATCACCGGGCCGTTGAGGAAGCCGGCTTCGATCTTGCCGCGCTGGTCCGGGGGCGTGGTTTCCAGCAGCAGCTTGACCAGCGACTCTTCCATGGTGCCGGCGATGTCCACCACCTTGCGCACGGTCTGGCCGGTCAGGTCATGGAAATCCTGGGCCATCATGATGTCGGTCAGCTGAGAGCCGGTGAGGGCCGCGTTGGACTTGACGTGCATGATGAAGTTGAGGATGTCGCCGCGGGCGACTGCGCCGACCGGGTCGTGCTTGAGCGATTCCTCGATCTCGTTGGCCTGGGCGACCAGGGCGTCCTGCTGGGCCTGGGCGGCATCGACGGTGTTGAGCACCTTTTCGGCCGCGTCACCGGTCAGCTTGGCGATGAACGACAGGCGGGCGCGCGCGTCGGGCAGTGTGCCCAGCGAAGCCTCGATCTGCTTGTCGTAGCCCAGCTGTTGCAGGGCGTCGTGCAGGTTGCGGGTCAGCGTGCCGACGCGCTGGTGGAAGTCGGTTGCGTCCGCTACGGCGGCCGTTGTTTCTGTGGTGAGCATGGCGGACCTCAGGCGGCAACAGCCAGTTTGGCCAGGATCTTGGCGACCTTGTCTTCCAGCGTGGCCTTGGTGAACGGCTTGACGATATAGCCCGACGCACCGATCTGGGCGGCCATGACGATGTCTTCCTTGCGGGCTTCGGCCGTGATCATCAGCACCGGCAGGTGCTTGAGCGCCGCGTCGGCGCGGACCTGGGCCAGCAGCTCGAAGCCGTTCATGTTGGGCATGTTGATGTCCGACACGACGAAGTCAAAGGAGGTACTGCGCAGCTTGGCCAGCGCGGTCACGCCATCTTCGGCCTCGTCGGCATGGACGTAGCCCGCTTCCTTGAGCAGGTTGCGCACGATGCGGCGCATGGTCGAGAAGTCGTCGACGATGAGGAATTTGAGGTCGGTCGGGGCGGTCATTGCTTTACTCCGGAGGGTGAAACGGGGGGAACGGGAATCGATGGGGTTGCGGGCACGGCCGCGGGCGCCGGCGCGGCAGGATTGGAGGCCTCGCGCTGCGAAAGGAGCTGCTCAAGGGCCTGGCTTTCCGAGACCGGCACCTCGGTGCCGCGCTGCCAGCGCTCTTTGCCGATTTCGCCCAGCACCAGGATGGAGATGCGGCGGTTCAGCGGGCTGGTGGGCGCGCCGCTGTCGAACAGGACCGAGGAACCCATGCCCAGCACGCGCACCACACGGTCTTCCCGCAGTCCGCCGGCCAGCAGTTCGCGGCGCGACGCATTGGCACGGTCGGCCGACAGCTCCCAGTTGGAATAGCCGCGCTCTCCGCCACTGTAGGGCGATGCGTCGGTGTGGCCCGAGAGGATGACGCGCGAATCGGCGCCGTCGAGCAGCTTGCCCATGCTGCGCAGCAGTTCGCGCATGTAGTCCTTCACGCGGGCGCTGCCGGCGTCGAACATGGGCCTGCCCTGGTCGTCGACGATCTGCACGCGCAGGCCGTCGGCGGTGATGTCCATCTTCAGCTGGCTGCGCATGCCGGCCAGGGCCGGGTTGGCCTGGATGGCCGCCCCCACCTTGGCTTCCATCTCGCGCATGCGGTCCGCGTCCTGCGCCATCATCTCGGCGCGCAGGGCCTGCAGGTTGATGGTGCGGTTGGGCGCCGCGATCTCGCCGTTCTTGACGTTGCCATTGGTACGGGTCAGCATCGCTCCGCCGCCCTTGAGGATGCTGGAGCTGTCGCCGGCGCCGGAGCCGCCTGCCATCGCCACCTTCAGGGGGCTCTGGAAGTAGGCCGCGATGCCCTGCAGGTCGCCCTGGGCGGTGGAGCCCAGCAGCCACATCAGCAGGAAGAAGGCCATCATGGCCGTCACGAAGTCGGCGTAGGCAATCTTCCAGGCGCCGCCGTGGTGGCCGCCGTGGCCGCCCTTCTTGATGCGCTTGATGATGATGGGCTGGAGCTTGCCTGCTGCTGCGGTGGCCATGTTGTTCTTTCAGTTCTCTTTTTTCTGGTTGGCTCAGGCGCGCGTCAGGCGGGCTTCTTGCCCTTGACGTGGTTTTCCAGCTCGCTGAAGCTGGGGCGCTCGGTCGAATACAGGACCTTGCGGCCGAATTCGAGTGCAATGGCCGGTGCGTAGCCCTGCACGCTGGCCAGCAGCGTGGTCTTGACGCACTGCAGTTCCTTGGAGAGTTCGTCCACCTTCTGTGTGGCCAGCGCGGCCAGCGGGCTGACGAAACCATAAGCCATCAAAATGCCCAGGAAGGTACCCACCAGGGCGCCGGCGATCATGCCGCCCAGCACGGCCGGCGCGGCGCCGACCGAGGCCATGGTCTTGACCACGCCCAGCACCGCGGCCACGATGCCGAAAGCCGGCAGGCCGTCGCCGATCGCCTGGATGGCGGTGGCCGGCACCATGGCTTCGTGGTGGTGGGTGTCGATTTCGTTGTCCATGAGGTTTTCGATCTCATGGGCGTTGAGGTTGCCCGAGACCATCATGCGCAGGTAGTCGGTGATGAATTCCATCAGGTGGTGGTCGGCGGAGATCAGCGCGTATTTGTTGAACAGCGGGCTCTCGTGCGGGTTCTCCACGTCTGACTCGATGGCCATCAGGCCTTCCTTGCGCGCCTTGGTCAGCACGTCATAGAGCAGCGCCATCAGTTCCATGTAGCGCGCCTTGGTGTACTTGGAGCCCTTGAGCAGCACCGGGATGTACTTGAAAGTGGCCTTGATGGTCTTGGCGCTGTTGCCCACCAGGAAGGCGCCCAGCGCCGCCCCGCAGATCACGAACAGCTCATGCGGTGCGGCATGCAGGATCACGCCGAACGAGCCGCCCGCGATGGCGTAGCCGCCCAGCACGCAACCTATGACAACGATGTATCCGATGATGACGAACATGGATGAAAACTTTCGGCGATGCGGTCCGGCAGCGCGCCGGTGTCCTTAGGCAGTGGTTTCGGCAGGGTCACCGGCCACTTGAGCACATCCCACAAATAAACCGCACAAATAAATCCTGCACCAAAAAAAACGCGCACCGGGCGGTACGCGTGAAGGATGCGGCCCATGCAAAGGACGCAACCGAGGAGAAACCGGTGCAACTACAGATCAGTGCTCAATGGATGGCGCCGTGGCGGCGGCTCTTGCCGGCGCGCGCGGGCGGCTGGCACAGTCCGCAGATGAAGGGCTTGAAGCCGGTGCCGTATTCGTGGGTGTGCGTGACGAAGTGGCCGCCGCAGTGGGTGCAGGGCGTCAGGCACAGCATGTCGCTGTCGACGAACTTGACCAGGCGCCAGGCGCGGGTGATGGACAGCATGTCTTCCACGCCCAGGGCCTTGACGTCCAGCTGGTAGAGCTGCCAGGCCTTGGTAATCAGGTCGATCTGTTCCATGTCGCAGGTCTTGTTCAGGTTCTCGTAGATATTGAGGAACAGCGACGCATGGATGTTGGGCTGCCAGGACGTGAACCAGTCGGTCGAATAGGGCAGCTGGCCCTTGGAGGGCGACTGGCCGGTGACTTCACGGTACAGGCGCAGCAGGCGCTCGTGGGACAGGCCGGTTTCGGATTCCAGCACCGCCATGCGGGCGCCCAGGCTGATCAGGTTGGCAGCGCGGCTGAGCTGCAGGTTGTCATTGATGAGGCTCTTGGACATGGTGGGGTGGTTCCGGTTCGATTTGAATGTGTGAATCAGGCGGCTGCCATCACGCGGCGATGGCGTGGCGGCCGGCCATCAGCACGCTGGCATGCAGGCGGCTGGCGGTGTTCTCGGCGGTGGCGCCGGCGGGAGCATGGCTGTCGGTCAGCAGGCCCCAGATGAGTTCGTCGTCGAAGCGGATGGTGCACATCATCAGGTTTCGCGATGCCACACGCACCAGCTGCTGGGGCGAGAGTTGCGCGATCAGGTCAGCAACCGGCTCGGACAGGCCCAGGCGGAACAGGGCCTGCGCCTTGTCCGTGCGGATCATGCTCTGGGCCAGCATGAGGTAGGACAGGTTGGTGTCGCGAATCTCATTCATCAGCTGTTCGGTGTTCATGTCTGTCGTCCTGGGGTTTGTTGCGTCGATGTATGAATTGTGAGCAGGTGCAACAGAAACTTGATGGGGCAAATGCTCAACCCCCCTAGGCAATTTGCCTATGTGCGGTTTTTCACGTTTGAAGCGTTGATAAGCGGGAGAAACAGGACAAGCAATGGGGGCGCGGCTTGTGGAAGCCTTTCGGCCTGCGAGGCGCGCGGAATGTGCTTGTTGATGTCGGCACCGCGCGCCGCCAAGCCCCCTGCGGTCGGGCTGTGGCGCGCAACCGGAGCGGCCGTCTTGCTGGACGCTAGCCGGCTACCCTGGGCCGACCGGTTTTTCGGCCGCATCGCAGAACTCACTGCGAGCGCTTGAAGGCGCTCTCCGTTCAAACAGCCGCGATAAGCCAGAGCACGAAGTGCGCTAAAGCGCACCGGCCGAAAAACCGGCCATCCCAGGCGCCCCAGACGCGCGCCACAGCCCGCCCGCAGGGGGCTTGACGGAGAGACATTGTTTGCACTCCGCCGTTGTCTACCGCTACTTCTTTGGGTTCTCGTTGGTGTTCTTCGCACCTTGTTTGGCGAACGCTTGTCGCAGCGTCGATGTGAGCCCAGCGCCCAAGGCAGTCATGCCACCAAGAACCGGTATGACCATGAGCGCGATGCCAAAGTACATCGTCATGTTTTCTCCATGTGACGCGGCGGAGATTGCAAGACCCACGAGAGCGATGACCCAGCAAACCGCGGCGCAAATCAGAATCACCTTTGGCTGCAGAAATAAGCCAGCGAAGGCCCCAATGCCAACCAGCCAGAGCCAGTTGTAATAAGCCTGATCCATATTTGAAGTGCGAGCGCTGGTTGGTTTGTGTCTGGGGCTGGCGCTCAGCATATTCCATGCGCCTCGCAGGTCAAAAACAGCCCGCAAGCCGCATGAATGCTGCTTGAGCGATTTCAATGCAATGACAGCAGAAACCTCCGCAGGCGTGGCGGGTGTCTGTGCGGGGTCGCGGGTGCCATTCGCGGTTGCTACAGAGTCAGGCGGACCAATCACGGGGTTGACACCAACACAGCAGGCCTGGCGTAACGGTCGCCTGCGAGCGAGCACCTGCGCCCCGGCGCGGATGCCCGCCGCACCTGCATAGATCACTTGCTGCGTGACGGCGCTGACTGGATGCGGGCGCTTTGCAGCTGCGGCGAAAGGAATCGCTCCAGCTGGGGCAGCGGCGTGCCGATAACTGTAGTGCACCGCATGCTGGCCTTGGCTGGCGGGGGTGGCGGTCCAGGTGGTTGTCAAGAAGATTCGAAAGAAATTTCTAAAGCCCCGCCAAAGCCCGCCGATAAGAAATGCAACGGGATTTCCCGCCGGGGCCGCGA
The DNA here is from genome assembly GCA_943369045.1 of Sphingobacterium thalpophilum. Taxonomy (GTDB): domain Bacteria; phylum Pseudomonadota; class Gammaproteobacteria; order Burkholderiales; family Burkholderiaceae_C; genus Ramlibacter. Next base: position 32 of record CALRME020000159.1, on the reverse strand, counting down.
CAGATTCGCGGTATTCAAACCAGGGCTCTTAT
>CALRME020000158.1:0-6902 GCA_943369045.1 Sphingobacterium thalpophilum | reverse complement strand
AATCAACTTCATGGCCCGTTTCGGCCGCGGCCTGATCTGCCTGACCCTCACGCGTGAGCGCTGCGAGCGCCTGCGCCTGCCGCCCATGGTCGCGCGCAACGGGACGAAGATGGGCACGGCCTTCACCATTTCCATTGAAGCCGCAGAGGGCGTGACCACCGGAATCTCGGCCGCCGACCGTTCCCGCACGGTACAGGCCGCCGTGGCCCGGGATGCAAGGGCTGAGGACCTGGTGCAGCCCGGTCACATCTTCCCCCTGCAAGCGGTCGATGGCGGCACGCTGATGCGTGCCGGCCACACGGAAGCGGGTTGCGACCTCGCCGCCATGGCCGGTTGCACGCCCGCCGCCGTGATCTGTGAAATCATGAAGGACGACGGCACCATGGCCCGCCTGCCGGACCTGCAGCTCTTCGCGGCCGAGCACGGCCTGAAGATCGGCACCATCGCTGACCTGATCGAGCACCGCAGCCGCACCGAAAGCCTGGTCGAGAAAGTCGGTAGCCGAACCATCAATACGGCCTTCGGTGAATTCACCGTGCACGCCTGGAAGGACAAGCCAAGCCAGGGACTGCACCTGGCCCTCGTCAAAGGCCAGTGGAAGGCCGAAGACACAGTGCCGGTCCGCGTGCACGAACCGCTGTCGGTCCTGGATGCACTGGAGGTCAACCGCTCCATGCACTCCTGGAGCCTGGAAGCCAGCCTGCGCCACATCGCCGCGCAAGGCAAGGGCGTGGCGGTCCTGCTCAACTGCGGTGAGAGTGCGGAGCAACTGCTGGCGCAGTTCGAAGGCACGGCCCGCGCCTCGCAGGCCCCCGAGCGCGGCCGCATGGACCTGCGCACCTACGGCGTGGGCGCGCAGATCCTGCGCGAGTGCGGCGTGCACCGCATGAACCTCATGGGCTCGCCGCGGCGCATGCCCAGCATGGCGGGCTACGGGCTGGAAATCGCCGGTCACATTGCTCCCTGAACACAGCTCACATATCCAAGGAAACATCCATGTTTGGCGCAGAAAAAGGCAAGGCGGACAAGCTTGACGGGCGCGATCTCGTGATCGGCATCGTTCAGGCCCGCTTCAATGAAAGCATCACCAACGCGCTGGCCGCGGCTTGCAAGGCCGAGCTGGCCGTCCTGGGCGTGGCCGACAAGGACATCCATCACGTCTTCGTCCCCGGTGCACTGGAAATCCCGGTCGCCCTGCAGGCCCTGGCCGAGAAGAACCACTACGACGCGCTCATTGCCCTGGGCTGCGTGATCCGCGGCGAGACCTACCACTTCGAGCTGGTGGCCAATGAGTCGGCCGCCGGCGTCAACCGGGTTGCGCTGGACTACCAGTTGCCCATCGCGAACGTCATCCTCACCACCGAAAACATTCACCAGGCCATCGCGCGCCAGACCGACAAGGGCACAGACGCCGCCCGTGTCGTCGTCGAGATGGTGAACCTGCTGGACGAACTTTCATGACCGAAGAAAAAGTTGCGGCCGCCAAAGCCCCAAAGCAAAGCCGCACAGGCCTGACCAGCACCGGCGCGCGCAAGGCGTCGGCCAAGTCGGCGCGCAGCCGCTCGCGCGAATTCGCCTTGCAGGCGCTCTACCAGCACCTGGTGGGCCGCAATGAGGCCTCGGCCATCGATGCGTTCACGCGGGACCTGGCGGGCTTTCACAAGGCCGACTCGGCCCACTACGACGCGCTGCTGCACGGCTGCGTGGAACAGGCTGACGCCCTTGACGCCCTGATCCTTCCCTTGCTGGACCGCAAGATGGCAGAAATCTCGCCGATCGAGCATGCCGTGATGTGGATCGGTGCCTATGAGTTCCAGCACGCGCTGGACGTGCCCTGGCGCGTAGTCCTGAACGAGTGCATCGAACTGGCCAAGGAGTTCGGGGGCACCGACGGCCACAAGTACGTCAACGCCGTGCTCAACGGCCTGGCGCCAATGCTTCGCGAGGCGGAAGTGGCCGCCGACAAGGCGAGCGGCAAGGCACGCGGATGAGGATTTCCAGCCGCGCGCAACGCATCGAGCCTTTCTACGTGATGGAGGTGGCAAAAGCGGCCTCGAAACTCGCGGCGGAAGTCGCGCGCAGCGACCGGCCGATGATTTTCCTGAACATCGGTGAGCCGGACTTCACGGCCCCTCCCCTGGTTCAGGAGGCCGCGGCCAAGGCCGTGCGCGATGGCACCACGCAATACACCCAGGCCACGGGCCTGGAAAGCCTGCGTGAGCGAATCAGCGGCTGGTATGGGCAGCGCTTTGGCGTGCAGGTGCCGGCACGGCGTATCGTCGTCACGGCTGGCGCGTCGGCCGCGTTGCAACTGGCCTGCCTGGCGCTGGTCGAGCAGGGCGACGAGATCCTGATGCCGGACCCGAGTTACCCCTGCAACCGGCACTTCGTCAGCGCCGCCGAAGGCCAGGCCGTGCTGGTGCCTACGACTGCGTCCGAGCGCTACCAGCTCAGTGCCGCCAAGGTCGAAGCCAACTGGAATGCAAAGACGCGCGGCGTCCTGCTCGCCTCCCCTTCCAACCCCACAGGCACCTCCATCCACCCCGACGAACTGCGGCGCATCCACAGCTTCGTCAGCGGCAAGGGCGGCATCACCCTGCTCGACGAGATTTACCTGGGCCTGAGCTACGACGAGACCTTCGGCCAGACGGCATTGAAGATCGACGACCAGGTCATCAGCATCAACAGCTTCTCCAAGTACTTCAACATGACCGGCTGGCGCCTGGGCTGGATGGTCATTCCCGAGGCGCTGGTGCCCGTGGTCGAGCGGCTGGCCCAGAACCTGTTCATCTGCCCCAGCACCGTCGCCCAGCACGCAGCGCTGGCCTGCTTCGAGGCCGAAAGCATCGCCGAGTACGAGCGCCGCCGCGCGCAGTTCAAGGCCAGGCGCGACTGGTTCATCCCCGAACTCAATGCCATGGGCCTGACGGTGCCGGTCGAGCCCGACGGCGCCTTCTACGCCTGGGCCGACTGCTCTGCAGCCTGCGCACGACTGGGCATCAAGGACAGCTGGGACTTTGCCTTCGAAGTCATGCAGCGCGCCCATGTGGCCGTCACGCCCGGGCGCGATTTCGGCACGGCCGACGCGCACAACTTCATCCGTTTCTCCACGGCCAGTTCGATGGCGCAACTTCAAGAGTCCGTGTCGCGCCTGCGGGCCATGCTGGCATGAACGAGGCAACGCGGGGCTTTTCCTGGCCCCTGCGGGTCTACTGGGAAGACACCGATGCCGGCGGCATCGTCTTTTATGCCAACTACCTGAAGTTCTTCGAACGCGCCCGCACCGAGTGGCTGCGCTCGCTGGGCATCAACCAAAGTGCGTTGCGGGAGACCACCGGTGGCATGTTCGTCGTCACAGAGACACGGGTGCGCTACCGCAGCCCCGCACGGCTGGACGATGAACTTATTGTTACGGCGCGCCTCGAAGAGAAGGGCCGCGCGTCTTTGATAATTGCGCAGCAGGCGTTCCTCAAGGCCGGCAACATCCTGCTGGCCGAAGGCAGTGTCCGAATCGGCTGGGTTGATGCCGCCACCGTCGCGCCTGCGAGAATCCCCTCCCCTATCCTGGAAGCGCTTACACAATGAACCAAGACCTGTCGATCCTTCAACTGGTGCTCAATGCCAGCTGGGTGGTGCAACTCGTCATGCTGCTGCTGGTGGTGGTTTCCATCACCAGCTGGGCGGCGATCTTCCGCAAACTGTTTGCCCTCGGCCGCGTGAAAGCGCTCAATGACGAGTTCGAGCGCGAGTTCTGGTCGGGCACCAGCCTGAACGACCTGTTTTCGGCCGCGGCGCAGAACGCCAAGCTGTCCGGACCGATGGAGCGCATCTTCGCCAGCGGCATGCGCGAATACCAGAAGCTGCGCGAGCGCCGCGTCAATGACGCCAACACGCTGATGGATGGCGCGCGCCGCGCCATGCGCGCCAGTTACCAGCGCGAGCTCGACGCGATCGAAACCAACCTGTCCTTCCTGGCATCGGTCGGCTCCGTCAGCCCCTATGTGGGACTGTTCGGCACGGTGTGGGGCATCATGCACGCCTTCACCGGCCTGGCCAGCCTGCAGCAGGTCACCCTGGCCACGGTGGCGCCGGGCATCGCCGAGGCACTGGTGGCTACGGCCATCGGCCTGTTCGCCGCGATTCCGGCCGTGGTTGCCTACAACCGTTTTGCCCGCGACATCGATCGCGTGGCCATCAAGCTGGAGACCTTCATCGAGGAGTTCTCCAACATCCTGCAGCGCAACCTGGGCGCGGGCTCTTCCTCAGGCCACTGACATGCCCTCCACCATGTCCCGCGGCCGCGGCCGGCGCACCATCAGCGAGATCAACATGGTGCCGTTCATCGACGTGATGCTGGTGCTGCTGATCATCTTCATGGTCACGGCGCCGCTGATCACGCCCAGCATGATCAATTTGCCCAGCGTGGCCAATGCCAACTCCCAGCCATCCAAGGTGACGCAGATCGTCATCGGCAAGGACGAATCCATCGAGCTCAAGGTCGACGACAAGACGACCCGCACGACAGTGAAGGAAGCCGTGGCGGGCGCCCTGCGTTCCCAGCAGGGCGTGGAGGCCGGCAAGGCAGCGGTCGTCATCAGTGCCGACAAGAGCGTCAAGTACGAAACCGTGGTCAGCGTGATGAACGAACTGCAGAAGGCCGGCGTCCAGCGCGTGGGCCTGTCAGTCCAACTGGCCAAGTAGTCCACCCCGCGCATGCACGCCGCCGCCGACCGTCCCGAGTTCACGCCGCCCCCGCCGCCCGGCTTCGCGCGTGCCGTGGTGCTGGCGGTCATCGCGCACCTGCTGCTGCTGGCCGCACTCACCTGGGGTGTGAACTGGAAGCACGACTCGGAAAACCGGGTGGCGGAAGCCGAGCTTTGGTCGGCCACGGCGCAGCAAGCCGCCCCGAAGCTGCAGCAACCGCCCCCTGCTCCCGCCGCGCCCCCCACGCCGGCGGTCAAGCCCGCGCCGCCGCCCAAACCAGCCGTCGTGCCCAACGAAGCCGACATCGCACTGGAACGCGAGAAGAAGCTCAAGGCACAGGCGAGGCTCAAGCAGGACGAACTGGAGCGCCAGAAGAAGCTGGAGCAGCAAAAGCTCGAAGCGCTGAAAAAGCAGGAAGCGCAGAAGAAGCTCGAACTGGCCAAAAAGGCTGAGGACGAAAAGAAGAAGGCCGCGCAGGCGCAAGCCCAGGCCCAGGCGCAAGCCGCGGCGAAGCAGGCCAACAGCAAGCAGGAAGAGGCAAAACGGCTGGAAGCACAGCGCCAGGAGAACCTCAAGCGCATGGCCGGCATGGCCGGCGCGACCGGTTCGCCTTCTGCCACGGGCACAGCCCTGCGCTCCAGCGGCCCTTCAGACAGCTACGGCGGCCGCGTCAAAGCGCGCGTCAAGCCCAACATCGTCTTCACCGACGACATGCCCGGCAACCCGACGGCCGAGGTAGAGGTTCGCTCGGCGCCCGACGGCACCATCGTTGCGCGAAAGCTTGTCAAGCCCAGTGGCGTCAAGTCATGGGACGACGCGGTGCTGCGCGCCCTGGACAAGACCGAGGTGATGCCGCGCGACATTGACGGTCGCGTGCCCTCTCCCATCGTCATCACCTTCCGGCCCAAGGACTGAAATCCGGGGGAAACGGCCTGTTACATTGGGCCGCTAACATTTCCCCAGAACATTTCGGAGCGGTGAACATGCCCCTGAGTTTCACGGAAGAGATCGAGTTGCGTGCGGCTTTCATGCACATCCAGCGCGAACGCAAGGAGTCGTTGCGGGTGATGTTTGCGGGAACGCAGCTCAATCCCAAGAGCCGGCTGGACGATGCCAAGGCCCTGAAGAAGGACGCCGAGGAGATCAAGAAGAAGCTGGAGGCAATCCCCGGCGTGGATGTGCCCCGGCTGGATGTGCCCTCGCTGAACCTGGACATCTTCAAGGGCATTGACCTTCGCACTCTGGTCAATTTCCGCATCCCCTCGCTCACGCTGCCCGACGTCAACCTGGCCTGGATACCGGACATCAAGCTGGGGTCCCTGCCGGGCTTTGACCTGCCCAGGGTTCGCATCAACCTGAAGGGCATCCTCAAGTACAAGGACCTGCTGCCCAACATCTCGCTGCGGGCGCTGGCCTACGCGCTGGCCGTGAAGTGGCCCAACGTCAACTTCCCGTCCCTGATGTGGGACCTGTGCAAGATCCTGGACGTCGACTTCCACATCGTCCTGCCAGACCTGCGCATTGCCTTCCCCGACTTTTTCACCATCAACCTGGACATCAACCTGCCGCACCTGGCGATGCCCGACGTCAACCTGCCGCGGTTGCCGAATGTGGAGATCCCGCGCATCAACCTGGGTGAGATCGATTTCGATGCCATCCGGGTGCACCTGCCCAACGTGGACCTGCGCGGCTTGCTGCGCGTGCCGGGCTTCGACAAGGTGCTGCGCCTGCTGTTCGAGCTGTTCGACGTGCTGGACCTGGAAGCCATCATCATCGAGCTGGGCGTGGACTTCTTCACCGACTTCATCAGCTCGGCGCTGCCGGTGGTGCAGCAGGTCAAGGCTGGCGCGCAGGCGGCCGGCAACTGGGGCAAGGCCGCGCAGGACTGGCACAAGGCGAACAAGACCACCAAGCACCGCGTTTTCCTGCTGCCCGGCAATGCGCGGGACGCATGCGATGCGGTCGCCGTGCTGCTGCGCAACAGCCGCGACGAGCACGCAACGCTCGCCGCCATCCAGACCACGCAGCTGGCGGTTTCCACCGCGGGGCTGTTCGCCGACCTGGGCGGCGCCACCGGGCCGGCCGTGGCGGCGGCCGCGGCCGTGGCCAAGACCTGCCAGAAGGTGCTGATCATGGGCGCCCGATACAAGGAGCAGAAGAAGGTCAACCTGATCCTGAAGAACTCGCCCGAAGACACA
>CALRME020000157.1:0-6912 GCA_943369045.1 Sphingobacterium thalpophilum | reverse complement strand
CCGCCGTGCTCGCGATGCAGCCACAGGCGGCGCTGCTGGCATCGATCGAGGACGGCCACGAACTGCAGGATGTGCGCAAGGCGGCGCGCTGTGTGGCGGGGCAGAAATGGGAGTGGGACGGTGTTGTCTTCGAGATCGTTCACCCTCTGGCGGGCGACTATGACGCAGGGCTCAAGCCCAATGCCATCAGCTGCGTCCTGCGCATCGCAGGCGCTGGCGGCGTAGCCTTGCTTGCGGGAGACGCCGAACAGCCGCAGGAAGCGCAGATGATGGTGCGCGGCGAGAACCTCAAGGCCGACGTGCTGCTGGTCCCCCACCACGGCAGCAAGACATCTTCAAGCGCGGCCTTCCTGGATGCGGTGCGCCCGAAGCTGGCCCTCGTGCAGGCCGGTTACCGCAACCGGTTCGGCCACCCGGCCGAACCGGTGCTGGATCGTTACCGCGAGCGGCCGATCACCGCCATCGATTCGCCGCATTGCGGCGCCGCCCGCTGGTCATCGGCCGCGCCGGCGCAGGTGCAATGCCAGCGCGAAATCGCAAAACGCTACTGGCACCATCGCTTTCCCTAGGCTGACTTGGGCGCTGCGCGCGGTCAACAAGGCCCAGAACTTGCTATCCTGTCTTCAGGAGATTGACCTGATATGCAGAAATTCGACGAGATGTATGCGCAGTTGCCGGGTACCCAGTCCCAGAGCCAGTCTCAAAGCCAGTCCCAGGGCGGGCAGAGCCAGTTCCAGACCCAGGACGTGCGGGCCCACTACCAGGCCTACGCCCAGTGGCTGGCACGCCAGCCCGGCGACATGATGCAGCGCCGCCGCGAAGAAGCGGAAATGATCTTTCGCCGCGTCGGCATCACTTTCGCTGTCTACGGCGCCAAGGACGAGGACGGCGCGGGCACCGAGCGGCTCATTCCCTTTGACCTGATCCCGCGCATCATCCCGGCCCACGAGTGGTCCAGCATGGAAAAGGGCCTGGTCCAGCGCGTGACGGCGCTCAACCGCTTCCTGCATGACGTCTACCACGAGCAGGACATCCTCAAGGCCGGCATCATCCCGCGCGAGCAGGTCCTCAACAACGCCCAGTTCCGCAAGGAAATGATGGGCGTCTACACGCCGCACCACGTCTATTCGCACATCGCGGGCGTCGACATCGTGCGCGCGCCCAACGCCAAGGGCGAGGGCGAGTACTACGTGCTGGAAGACAACCTGCGGGTGCCCAGCGGTGTGTCGTACATGCTGGAAGACCGCAAGATGATGATGCGGCTGTTCCCCGACCTGTTCAGCTCGCACCGTGTGGCGCCCGTCGCGCATTACCCCGACCTGCTGCTGGAAACGCTGCGCTCCTCGGCCCAGCCCGGCGCCTCCGACCCCACGGTGGTGGTGCTCACGCCCGGCATGTACAACAGCGCCTACTTCGAGCATGCCTTCCTGGCGCAGCAGATGGGCATCGAACTGGTCGAAGGCCAGGACCTGTTCGTCAAGGACCGCTACGTCTACATGCGCACCACGCGCGGCCCCAAGCGCGTGGACGTGATCTACCGCCGCGTGGACGACGACTTCCTCGACCCTTCGGTGTTCCGCCCCACTTCCACCCTGGGCTGCGAAGGCCTGGTCGATGCCTACCAGGCGGGCAACGTGACGATCTGCAATGCGATCGGCACCGGCGTGGCCGACGACAAGTCGATCTACCCCTACGTGCCCAAGATGATCGAGTTCTACCTCGGCGAAAAGCCGATCCTGAACAACGTGCCCACCTACATGTGCCGCAACAAGGACGACCTGGCCTACACGCTGGCCAACCTGAAAGACCTGGTGGTCAAGGAAGTGCACGGCGCCGGCGGCTACGGCATGCTGGTGGGCCCGGCCGCCACCAAGGCCGAGATCGAGGACTTCCGCAAGGCCGTGGAGGCCAACCCCGAGGGCTACATTGCCCAGCCCACGCTGTCGCTCTCGAGCTGCCCCACCTATGTGGAGTCCGGCATCGCGCCGCGCCACATCGACCTGCGGCCTTTCGTGCTCTCGGGCAAGGAAGTGCAGATGGTGCCCGGCGGCCTGACGCGCGTGGCGCTCAAGGAAGGCTCGCTGGTGGTGAATTCGTCGCAGGGCGGCGGCACCAAGGACACCTGGATTCTTGAAGTCTGAGGAGGTAGAAAAATCATGTTGTCACGCACCGCCGACCACCTCTTCTGGATGTCCCGCTATACCGAGCGCGCGGAGAACACCGCCCGCATGCTGGACGTCAATTACCAGACCTCGCTGCTGCCGCAGTCGGCTGCCGTCGCGCAGGTCGGCTGGCAGGGCCTGCTGTCGATCAGCGAACTGGTGCCCGCCTACACCGAGAAGCATGGCGAGATCACGCCGCGCTCGGTGATGGAATTCATGGTCAAGGACGAGGGCAACCCTTCGTCCATCGTCTCGTGCCTGAAGGCCGCGCGCGAGAACGCCCGTGCCGTGCGCGGCTCGCTGACCACCGAAGCCTGGGAGACGCAGAACCAGACCTACCTGGAAGTCAACCGCATGCTGCGCCAGGGCGAGTTCGAGCGCGACCCGGCGCAGTTCTTCGAGTGGGTCAAGTTCCGCTCGCACCTTTCGCGCGGCGTCACTGTGGGCACCATGCTGATGGACGAGGCGCTGCACTTCATGCGGCTGGGCACCTTCCTCGAACGCGCCGACAACACCGCGCGCCTGGTGGACGTGAAGTTCCACGCCGTGCAGAGCGACTTCTTCGGCGCCGCCACCGAGCAGGACCAGGAATACGACTTCTACCACTGGAGCGCCATCCTGCGCTCGGTCTCGGGCTTCGAGATTTACCGCAAGGTCTACCGCGACGTGATCAAACCCGAACGCGTGGCCGACCTGCTGATCCTGCGCCCGGACATGCCGCGTTCGCTGCACGCCAGCCTGAACGAAGTCGTGAGCAACCTGGCCATGGTGGCCAACGACCAGTCGTCCGAGACCCAGCGCCGCGCCGGCAAGTTGCGGGCCGACTTGCAGTACGGCCACATCGACGAGATCCTGGCCACCGGCCTGCACGCCTTCCTCACGCAGTTCCTGGACCGCGTGAACGAGCTGGGCGGCCGCATCAGCCGCGACTTCCTGATTCCCGCTTCCGCTTGAGGACGAGTACGCGGCCATGAACCTGATGGAGCAGGGCGCCGCGCTGGTGGCGGCGGGCCGGTTCCACGAGGCACTGCTGCAGTTCAGCACGGCCGTGCGACTGGACCCGGGTTCAGTCAATGCCCGTGTCGCCATGGCCCAGGCCTGCGTGGGCGCCGGCGACCTCCCCACCGCGATCGCCTGGTTGAGCGACGCCTGCCGCGTGGACCCCGACTCGCTTGTGGCCAACAGCGAGCTGGCCGGCATGCTGCTCAACCAGAAACTGTACGGCCAGGCCCTGCCGGTGTATGCGAGGCTCTATGCGCTGGGCGCGCGCGATGACGCCACGCTTCTGCACTATGGCTTCTGCCAAGAGCAGACCGGCGGCATTGCCGCCGCCGCGAAACTGTGGCGCGAAGCCGTGGCGGCCAACCCCGGTTTCATGGAAGCGCATGTCAACCTGGCCGGTGTGTTGTGGCGGCTCTCGGAGCACGAGGCTTCGTTGGTCCACGCGCGAAAGGCGGCGGAACTCGCACCCAGCCATCCCTACGCCGTGCGTATCCTAGGGACGGCGCTACTGCACCTGAACCGGCTGGCCGAAGCCGAGATCCATCTGCGCCACGCGCTTCAGCTGCTGCCCGGATTTCCGCTGGCCGAGCTGGACCTGTCGCTCACATTGCTGATGGCGGGCCGGCTGCAGGAAGGCTGGGCCATGTACGAAAAGCGCTGGCGCGACGCGGACCGGCTGCAGCGCCCGCCGTTCTTCCAGCCACAGATGGAATGGAAAGGCCCGCGCGAGCAGCCGCTGGCGGGCAAGCGCATCCTGGTCTACGGCGAGCAGGGCCGCGGCGATGTGATCAATTTCATCCGCTATGCCCGCCTTCTGCAGAACGACGGCGCCACCGTGCATGCGGCCGTGCAGCCGGAGCTGGCGCCGCTGGTGGAAAGCATGGAAGGTGTGCAGTGCCTGCGCCCCGGCGGTAGTGTTCAGGTCGACTACATGGTCGCGTTGCTGGAGCTGCCGCTGCACTACGCGACGACGCTGGAGAACGTGCCTGCGCAAGTGCCGTACCTGCACGCACCCGAGGCCAAGGTGGCGCAGTGGCGCCAGCGCCTCAAGCCCTGGGACGGCGTGCTCAAGGTCGGTATCGCCTGGGCCGGGCAGGTCAGCCAGGTCAACAACCTCAACCGCAGCGCGCCGCTTGGGGAATTGCTGCCCTTGCTGGAGCTGCCCGGCGTGCAGTGCTTCAGCCTGCAGAAGTTCAGTGTCGACGCGTTCACCGACGTCAAGCCGCCCGACGGCTGCCTCGTCGACTTCACCGCCGAGTGGGCCGACTTCACCGACAGCGCCGCGATGATGGAGAACCTGGACCTCGTCATCAGCGTCTGCACCGCCATTCCGCACCTGGCCGGCGCCCTTGGCAAGCCGGCGTGGGTCATGCTGCCACCCAATGCCGACTGGCGGTGGCTGCTCGAGCGGGACGACTCACCCTGGTACCCCAGCGTGCGCCTGTTCCGCCGCGGCTTCGACGAGCCGCGCAGCGCGCAGGTGCAGCGTGTGCTCAAGGCGCTCAAGCATGAAAAGGCGGCGCTGATGGCCGGGCGGCAGGGATCGCTGGTCTGAAACGGCCAAGCAATATCCATGCGGCTTGTGGAAGCTTTTCGGCCTGCAAGCCGCACCGGGATTGCTTGAGCGCTTTTGACTCTTAGCTTGCTGCCTTCTTTCTCGCCGGCTTCTTCTTGGCCTCCAGTTTGCCCAGGTCCATCGTCACCCACGTAGGCGCATGGTCGCTTGCGTGGGGCTGGCCGCGCACCCAGCGGTCCACGTTCGCGTCCTTGAGGCAGGGCGCCAGTGTCTTGTTCAGCAGCAGGTGGTCGATGCGCAGGCCGGCGTTGCGGTCCCAGTGCTTGCGGAAGTAGTCCCAGAAGGTGAACACCGCTTCATCGGGATGCATGTGCCGGATCGAATCCATCCAGCCCTGCTTGAGCAGCCGCGCATAACACTCGCGGGTCTCGGGTTGCAGCAGTGCGTCCTTCTGCCACGATTTCGGGTTGTAGATGTCGAAGTCGGTCGGCACCACGTTGTAGTCGCCGGCCATGATCACCGGGTGCGGCGACTTCACAAGGCCCCTGGCGTGCGTGATCAGGCGCTCGAACCAGCCGAGCTTGTAGTCGAACTTGGGGCCGGGCTGCGGGTTGCCGTTGGGCAGGTACAGGCAGGCGATGACGATGCCGTTGACGGCGGCTTCGAGGTAGCGGCTCTGGTCGTCCTGCGGGTCACCGGGCAGCTCGCGTCGCACCTCGATCGGGTCGCCGCCTTTGGCCAGGATGGCGACGCCGTTCCAGGCGCGCTGGCCCTTCCACAGGCTGCCGTAGCCGGCTTCGCGAATCGCATCGGCCGGGAACGCGGCGTCCAGCGCTTTGAGCTCCTGCAGGCAGGCCACGTCGGGCTGCTCCCGTTCCAGCCACTCCAGCAGGTTGGGCAGCCGGCTCTTGATGCCGTTGACGTTGTAGGTGGCGACTTTGAAGGTGGGCATGGGCGTGCAAATCATCGCGCGCCGCGCCCAGGGCGTGCCGTAGGACTACGGCGCTTTCGCCAACCTTGCCAGCGAGCGCCTGAGGTTGCTGCGCGCCTGCGCTTCGTACGCCGCGTGGAAGCGCTCAGTGCAGTAGATGCGCGGGCGGGCCAGGAAGCTGGCCAGGACCTGGCTGCGACCTTCGCGGAACTGGGCATCGGGCACATGCGCGTACTCGGCGCGGATCTGCGCGTCGGATTCGTCGAAGCGCTTCTCGTCCGCGCCCAGGATGGCCAGGTCGGAATCGACCAGCAATTGCGCATCGGCCTCCGACGGCGCGGCCTCGTGCCTGGTCGCCATCACGAGCGCGTGAATGCGCGCAGCCACAGCGCCGCCGCAACTGGCGTCCAGCACGGCCTGGTGAGCCCAGTCGGCGCTGCGCTTCTCGTTGTCCTGCCGGTGCACGTCGTAGATGCCGTCGTGGAACCACAGGGCAATGTCCACTTCCGCGGCGCGCTGCGCGCCGGCGCGCACGGCGTCGAACTGGCCCAGGCATTCGCGCAGGTGCTGGAGCGTGTGGTAGTGGCGGTGCTGTTCGCTGTAGCGTGCGACCAGCTCGCGAAACAGCGGCTCGCTACCGCCGTCGGCGCCCAGCACTCGCCAGGCCTGGTGCCATGAGGAGAGGTTGACTTCGCTCATGGCCGCGTCATCCTATTTTTCCAGGGCCGCCTTGACTTCACGGCCCAATTCGATCACCGACAGCGCGTAGTAGCTCGACCAGTTGTAGCGCGTGATGGCGTAGAAGTTGTCGGTGCCCGCCACGTAGCTGGGCTCGGCGCCGCCGTTCTGCAGCTCGATCAGCGCGAGCTGGCCCTTGTAGGCCAGCGCATCGCCTTCGAGCACTGCGCCCCTGGCCGTGAAGCTGGCCACGCTGAAGGTGGGCAGGATGTCGGGCGCCAGCAGCGCTTCCTTGTCAAGCTTGCCGGCGTCAAAGCTCACCGGGAAATGTGTCGGCATTCCGGGCTGCCAGTTGTAGCCCTTGAAGTAGCTGGCCACCGAGCCGATCACGTCGGCCGGGCTGCCGGCCAGGTCGATACGGCCGTCGCCATCGAAGTCGACCGCCCACTTGGCCCAGCTGCTGGGCATGAACTGGGGCATGCCCATGGCGCCCGCGTAGCTGCCCACCGGCTTGAGCGGGTCCACGCCCATGCGGCTTTGCAGGCTGAGGAACTGCTCGAGTTCGCCGCGGAAGTAATCGCTGCGCTCCTTCGCACGCGGGTGTGAGGCAGGGAAGTCAAAGG
>CALRME020000156.1:0-6929 GCA_943369045.1 Sphingobacterium thalpophilum | reverse complement strand
TCGCACACGCCCTTGCAACCCGACTGGTTGTCCAGCCACAGCACCGCCAGGCCGGCGCGCTGCAGGACATCCAGCAGGCCTTCGACCTCGGTCTTGCGATCGTCAAAATGCGCGCGGCCCAGGTTGGAGAACATGCAGGGCACGGAGGCTGCCGTGCTGGTGCCGCAGGACCAGGCGTTGCGAAAGCTGGCGACGCCCTCGCGCTGCAGTTGCGGATTGGTCTCGCGCGCATAGCCGTTGAGCGAGAAATTGGCCGCGCGGGCGGTTTCGCCAAGAACCAGCACCAGCAGGGGCGGCTTCGCGCGGCCTGTGTGGCTCTTGCCCGGGCGGGCATCCTCACCGATGCGCGCGAGCTTTGACGTGTCGCGCTGGAACGGCTGCGCCGCCACGCGGCCCACCGCGTAAAGGCTGTTGAGCGGGTTGATCAGGTAGCGCACTTCCTTGTGGTTGCGCATCACGGAGGCCAGCGTCTGGAAGCCGGCCAGTGCCGACAGGACCATCACCAGGAGGGCCGCCAGCACCAGTGCCGGATTGCGCCACAGCTGCCGGCGCGCCCTGCCGTAGATCAACTCCTGGCGCCACAGCAGCCAGCCCGGCAAGCCGGCCAGCGCCAGAACACTCAGGGCCAGCCGCCAGTCAAACAGGGCCGCGGCCTCGCGGGGGTCGGTCTGCAATACGTTGGTCATCATGCCCGGATCGATGACCACGCGGTAGCTGAGCATGAAGTAGCTCGCCAGCGCGGTGACGACGAGCAGTAGCGTGGCAACCGGCTTGAGGGTGTAGCGCCAGGCCAGCAGGCCCAGGATGGCCGTGAGCGCGGCCCAGATGGTCACCAGCATGCTGGCGGCAAAGGCCCAGCCCTGCAGGTCCGCCAGCAGGCCCAGTTCGCTGAACTTGCGCCAGAGCGCGCCATTGCCCGCCAGCGCCATCCAGAAGGCGGCGGCGATGACGGCCCAGGTGGCGGAAACCGGCCGCCGCGTCATGCGGTGGCTTCCAGTTCCATCCGGTCAAAAAGCGGGTCGGCAAGCCAGGCAACCATCCAGCAGATCCATCCTGTCCAGAGCGTATGGCTCATGAAGTGGGCGCCGCGCAGCTGCTGCGCGATGCCCAGTGTGAAGCCGGCGGCAATGGCGCCGGCCAGGCACCATTTTGCCGCGACCGGAAAGTGCTGCCTCAGGGCAAACCAGCCACCCACGAAGGCAAAACCTGCGCCTGCATGCCCGCCGGGGAAGCAGCCGCCGCCGCCGCCATCGGCCATGAACCAGCCGCGCCAGTGCGACAGGTGCTGGGCGATACCGCCAAACTCCGCCAGCTCCCAGGGGCAACTGGTGGCGCTGGCGTGTTTGAGCAGCGACACGGCAGCCGTGGCCAGCAGCGCGGTCGCGGGCACCTGCATGCGGCGTGCAAACGGGAGTTCCATGAAGAAGCGGACCGGCCAGATGACCAGCGCGCACAGCGCCACCACCAGCGCCCAGGCTGCACGCCGGCCGCCGTCGTGCAGCACAGTGGTCAGCAGCCAGTTTTCGCGCAGGGGGAAGCCGTCGGCGCCGCCGGAGCCCATGGCCAGCGCCATGTCCAGCCCGCTGGCGTCCCAGAACAGGCACGCCAGCAGCAGGCTGACGCTCACCGCGGCCAGCCGTCTCGAGTCTTTCATGGGCTGCAGCATGGGCGCGAAGCCTTAAGTCATCCTTAAGGGTTCGACCGGAAGGCACAATCGCCCAATGCGTGTGCTGGTTGTCGAGAACGATGAGGGAATAGCCCGTGGCCTGGCCCTGGCCCTGCGCCAGGAGGGTTGGACCAGCGACGTGGTCAGGGATGTCGCATCGGCCTGGTCAGCGCTGGCGGCAGAGCCTTTCGCCATGGTCCTGCTGGACCTGGGCCTGGACGACGGCGATGGCTCCGAAGTGCTGCGCAGGCTGCGCAGTGCCCCTGCCGGCGCGCTCCCGGACCCGGAAACACCGGTCTTGATCATGACCGCGCGGGACGGCATCGCCTCGCGCATCGCCGGCCTGGACATGGGCGCGGACGACTACCTCACCAAGCCGTTTGACCCCGGGGAGCTTGCGGCACGCATGCGCGCCCTGCGCCGGCGATCTGCCGGACGCGCCCAGCCAGTACTGCAATGGGGCGACCTGGCGATCGACCCGGCGGCGCGCACGGTGCTGCGAGCGGGCGAACCGGTCGAGCTTTCGGCCCGCGAATTCGGGGTGCTGATGACCCTGCTGGAAGCACGTCCGCGGGTGCTTTCCCGGCAGCAGATCGAGGCCAGCCTGTACAACTTCGACAATATGCTCGACAGCAACGCGATTGAAGTGCACGTGCACCGCCTGAGGCGCAAACTGGGCGAAGGTGTCATCCGCACCATGCGCGGCGTGGGCTACTTCGCCCCTTCGGAGCCCGCGCCATGATGCGCCACCCGTCCCTGCAGCGCCACCTGCTGGCCTGGGCGCTGGCCGCGCTGCTGGTGGTGTGGGGGATATTCGTGGCGATGGGCTACCAGACCGGCATGCATGAGGCCGACGAACTGACCGACGGCCATCTGGCAAGCGTGGCGTCGGTTCTGCTGCTGGCCCATGAGATGGCCAGTCCCTTGCCCGCCGCGCCTCCAGCGCCACGCGGGCGGCCCGAACTGAAGGCGCACGACTACCAGCAGTCACTCAGCGTGATCACCTGGGACGGAAACGGGAAAATCCTGGCCCGCAGCGGCGAAGCACCGGCGCCAGCCTTCAGCGACAGCGAGGGGTTTGAGACCTTCTGGGCGGGGCAGCCGCGTGAAGCGTGGCGGGCCTTCTCGCGCTGGGACGGCCGTCACGAAAAACGCGTCACCGTCATGCTCAGCATGCAGGAGCGCGACGACCTGGCCAAAGACATCGCCGAGCAGGTCGCCTGGCCCGGCCTGTGGCTGCTGCCGGTGGTAGCGCTGGTGCTGACCCTGGCGATACGCAGGGGCCTGCGGCCGCTGGGCGAGTTGACACGGCAAGTTCACCTGCTGGACATCCACAAGGACAGGGGTCTGCAGGCGCCGCCCCATGAGGAATTCCGGGAGGTGGTGCAGTCCATCAACCTGCTGATCGCCCGCTACAACACCGCTCTGGAGCGCGAGCGGGCGCTGGCCAGCGAAGTGGCCCATGAGCTTCGCACGCCGCTCGCCTCGCTGACTCTGCACGCCGCGCTGCTGCGGGGCACGCTGACGCCACAGGAGCGCGACGACGCCCTTGGCCGCGTGGAACAGGACGCGGCGCGGGCCAGCAGCGTGCTGTCGTTCCTGCTCGCCCTGGCGCGGGCCAGCCGCGCCGAACTGGCCGAGGCTGTCCAGCCGGTGGACCTGGTGGAACTGGCGCGCAGCGTGACGGGCAGCTACGGGCAGGATGCGCTCGACAGCGGCCATGAACTCTCGCTGGACGCGCAGGAGCCCTGCACCGTCAACGGCCACCCCGTCCTGCTGGAGATGGCCTTGCGCAACCTGATCGACAACGCGCTGGCGCACACTCCGCGCGGGACCTCGGTTCAGGTACGGGTGTCGTGCGGGCCTGCGGCCATTGAGGTGCGCGACAACGGCCTGGCGCTGGCCCGTGAAGTGCCGCTGACGCACAAGCCAGGCCTGGGGCTTGGCCACCAGGTGGTGCGGCGGATTGCCGCCGTGCACGGCGGCACGTTTGAAGCGGTCAAGGGAGAAGACTCCGACCTCACCTGCTGGCGCATCACCCTGGGCCAGGGCTAGGCGAAGCGGTGCCAGAGCGCCGCGCCCCAGATGGCGACGGTCAGCGCGAGACTGAGGAATACGGCGGCGCTGCCCATGTCCTTGGCACGCAACGACATCTCGTGCCACTCGGGGCCCACCCGGTCCACGGTGGATTCAATGGCCGTATTGAGCAGTTCAACGACCATCACGAAGATGACCGAACCAGCCAGCAGGGCGACCTCAACCCAGCTGCGGCCGACCCAGAAAGCCGCCGGCAACAGGACGATGCTGGCCAGCACCTCAAAGCGGAAGGCCGGCTCATGCCAGCCCAGCCTGAGGCCGGACATGGAATAGCCGGCAGCGTGCCAGATGCGCTCCAGGCCGCGCCGGCGCTTCTGGGGATGGTCGAATTCAGTCTCGGGCTGGGGTTTCACGGGGGTCATCGCCCCCATGTTAGCGGCCCAATATGAATCACTCTTCGACGAAGGCTTCCTCGCGCTTGCTCTTGACCGCCGGCAGCAGCACGATGACGATCAGCAGCAGGGCTGCGGCCAGCAGGCCGGCCGACAGCGGGCGGGTGACGAACACGCTCCAGTCGCCGCGCGACAGCAGCAGCGCACGGCGCAGGTTCTCTTCCATCATCGGGCCCAGGATGAAGCCCAGCAGCAGCGGTGCGGGCTCGCAACCGAGCTTGATGAACACATAGCCGATGAAGCCGAAAGCCGCGACCATCCAGATGTCGAACACGTTGTTGTTGGTCGAGTACACACCCACCGCGCAAAACAGCACGATGGCCGGGAACAGGAAGCGGTAGGGCACGGTCAGCAGCTTGATCCACATGCCGATCAGCGGCAGGTTCAGGATCACCAGCATCAGGTTGCCGATCCACATCGAGGCGATCAGGCCCCAGAACAGCTGCGGGTTGCTGGTCATCACCTGCGGGCCCGGCTGGATGTTGTGGATGGTCATGGCACCCACCATCAGCGCCATCACGGCGTTGGGCGGGATGCCCAGCGTCAGCAGCGGGATGAAGGAAGTCTGGGCGCCGGCGTTGTTGGCGGCCTCGGGCGCGGCCACGCCGCGGATGTTGCCCTTTCCGAAGGGCACTTCACCGGGCTTGAGCTTGGTCTTTTTCTCGACCGTATAGGCCGCGAAGGCCGCCAGCAGCGCGCCGCCGCCGGGCAGGATGCCCAGTGCCGAACCCAGCGCCGTGCCGCGCAGGATGGCGGGCACCATGCGCTTGAAGTCTTCGCCGGTCGGGAACAGGCCCTTGACCTTGGCGGTGAAGACCTCGCGGTTTTCTTCCGACTGCGACAGGTTGCTGATGATTTCGCCGTAACCGAACACGCCCATGGCGATCGTCACGAAGCCGATGCCGTCGGTCAGTTCCGGGATGTCGAACGAGAAGCGGGCCACGCCCGAGTTCACGTCGGTGCCAATCAGGCCCAGCAGCAGGCCCAGCACGATCATGGCGATGGCCTTGATCAGCGAGCCCGAGGCCAGCACCACGGCGCCGATCAGGCCCAGGATCATCAGTGAAAAGTATTCGGCGGGGCCGAACTTGAAGGCCAGTTCGGTCAGCGGCGGTGCGAAAGCAGCCAGGATCAGCGTGCCGACGGAACCCGCGAAGAACGAGCCCAGTCCGGCCGCAGCGAGCGCGGGGCCCGCCCTGCCCTGCCGGGCCATCTGGTAGCCGTCGATGGTGGTCACCACGGAAGACGATTCACCGGGCAGGTTGACCAGGATGGCGGTGGTGGAGCCGCCGTACTGCGCGCCGTAGTAGATGCCGGCCAGCATGATCAGCGCCGAAACCGGCGGCAGAGCGTAGGTGGCGGGCAGCAGCATGGCGATGGTCGCCACCGGGCCGATGCCGGGCAGCACGCCGATCAGCGTGCCCAGGACGCAGCCGAAGAAGGCGTACATCAGGTTGATGGGCGTGAAGGCCACGCCAAAACCGAGGGAGAGGTTTGCGAGCAAGTCCATGTTTATTCCTTAGCCCGTGATGAACGAGGGCCAGACCGGCATCTGCAGCTTGAGCAGCACGATGAAGGCCAGGTAGCTGCCGACGGCCAGGATGGTGGCCAGGACCAGCACGGAGCGGATCTTGAAGTTCTCACCGGCCAGGCTGGCGATGACGACCAGCGCGTAGATGCCGGCAATCAGGCCCATCGGCGGCAGTCCGATCTTGGCGATGCCACCCAGCAGCACGCCAAAGGCCAGGTTGGCGCCCAGCACGAAGGCCAGCGGCTTCCAGGCCCATTTGCCGATTTTTTCGCCGTCCTCGGTTTCAACCACCAGCGCCTCGAAAGTGATGGCCAGGCCCAGCAGCGCCAGCACCACGCCGAGGACCAGAGGGAAGTAACCGGGGCCCATGCGGGCGCCTTCGCCGACGTTGTAGGTGGTCGCGCCCCAGGCGAAAGCCACCCCCACGACCAGGAACATCATCCCCGCGGCGAAGTCCTTTTGGCTTTTGATTTTCACGTGTTGTCTCCTCGAAAAGGAATTCGGATGGGCGATTGTGGTTGGATTGGACCCCTGGCCTGTTGTGGGTTTCACCTATACCCAAGGCGCTGACCACATGCTGACCTTCTTCTGACCTGCACCTGACCAGTGCAAATAAAGTCAGGGGCGGCGGCGAGAGCCTGTTTCAGTCCAGCGGCGGCGTGGCCGTCAGGACTTCTTCCAGCGTGGTCAGGCCCTCGGCCACGCGCAGGGCGCCGGCCAGCCGCAGTGGCCGCATGCCGTCGGCGATGGCCTGCTTGCGGATGGAATCCAGGTTGGGTTCCTTGTTGACCTTGTCCTTGAAGGCCTGGCTCACGGTGAGCAGCTCGTACAGGCCCATGCGGCCCATGAAGCCGGTCATGCGGCAGTCAACGCAGCCCACCGGCTTGTAGGGCTGGTAGGCGCCGCTGATCTTCCAGGGCTTGACGATCTCGTCCAGCGCCTCACGCGAAGCCTCTGGGTCGGGTTCACGGCACTGCTTGCACAGGGTGCGCACCAGCCGCTGGGCCAGCACGCCCAGCAGGGTGGCGTTGATGAGGTAGGCCGGCACGCCCAGTTCCATCAGCCGCGTCACGGCCGAAGGCGCGTCGTTGGTGTGCAGGGTGGAGAACACCAGGTGACCGGTCAGCGCCGCCTGCACCGCCATGTCGGCGGTTTCCAGGTCGCGGATTTCGCCCACCATGATGATGTCCGGGTCCTGCCGCATCAGGGCGCGCAGTCCTTCGGGAAAATCAAAATCCAGGTG
>CALRME020000155.1:0-6934 GCA_943369045.1 Sphingobacterium thalpophilum | reverse complement strand
GCTGGTCACCATGGACGGCGAGGTGGTGGGCATCGTTACCGCCATCCTGAACCCGACCTCGGCGCGCACCTTCCTGGGCATCGGCTTCGCCGTGCCCATCGAGAACGCGGCCCGGGCCGCGGGCATGCCGCCTTTCTAGCCAATCCTTGAGCATCCCTTCTTCATTTCCTTGATGAACGAGACAAACGCATGAGCACTCCCACCGCACAGGACCACGCCACCGCCGAACTGATGGAGCAGATCCTCTACGAGGTCAAGCGCGTCGTGGTCGGCCAGGACCGCTTTCTCGAACGCGTCATGGTCGCCATGCTGGCCCAGGGCCACCTGCTGGTCGAGGGCGTGCCCGGCCTGGCCAAGACGCTGACCATCAAGACGCTGGCGAGCGCGGTGCGCGGCCAGTTCAAGCGCATCCAGTTCACGCCCGACCTGGTGCCCTCGGACCTGGTGGGCACGCGCATCTACAACCAGAAAACCGGCGACTTCTCCACCTCGCTGGGCCCGGTGTTCACCAACCTGCTGCTGGCCGACGAAATCAACCGCGCGCCGGCCAAGGTGCAGAGCGCGCTGCTCGAGGTGATGCAGGAGCGTCAGGTGACCATCGCCGGCGAAACCCACAAGGTGCCCGAGCCCTTCCTGGTGATGGCCACGCAGAACCCGATCGAGACCGAAGGCACCTACCCGCTGCCCGAGGCGCAGGTCGACCGCTTCATGATGAAGGTGCTGGTGGACTACCCCACCGACGAAGAGGAATACGTGATCGTCGAGCGCGTGACCGGCCCGGCCGTGACGGTGACGCCGGTGGCCAGCACCGAGCAGCTGTTCGCGCTCCAGAAGGAATGCCGCCGCGTCTATGTGGACCCTTCGCTGGTGCAGTACGCGGTGCGCCTGGTCTCGGCCACGCGCACGCCCGAGAAGCACGACCTCAAGGAACTCAGCCGCTTCCTGACCTTCGGCGCCAGCCCGCGAGCCACCATCAACCTGGTCGAAGGCGCGCGCGCCCTGGCGATGCTGCGCGGACGCACCTACGCGCTGCCCGAAGACATGAGCGACCTGGTGCCCGACGTGTTGCGCCACCGCCTGGTCCTGTCGTACGAGGCGCTGTCCGAAGGCCTGTCGGCCGATGGCCTGGTGGCCAAGATCATGGCCAAGGTGCCCGCGCCTGCGAAGCCGCTGGAACATGAAAAACTGGCTGCGTAGAAAACCTGCCGTCGTCCCCGCGGAGGCGGGGACCCAGGGCATCCCTCCCCCGGAATCGGGCAGGGCTGTCGGCGCGGCCGAGCAAGTGCTCAAGCGCCTGGAATGGAAAGTCATTCGCCGCCTGGACGGCCTGCTGCAGGGCGACTACCGCACGCTGATGCGCGGCGCGGGGCTGGACCTGGCGGACCTGCGCGAATACCAGCACCACGACGACGTGCGCCACATCGACTGGAACGTCACGGCCCGGCTGCAGGTGCCGCATGTGCGCGTGTTCACCGAAGACCGCGAGATGGCCGCCTGGTTCCTGCTGGACCTGAGCCCCTCGGTCGACTTCGGCTCGGGCGAGCTGCGCAAGCAAAACGTGTCGGCCGAATTCACCGCCGTGCTGGCGCGCCTGCTCACGCGCCACGGCAACCGGGTGGGCGCCATGCTGTACGGCTCGGGCGTGGACACGGTAGTGCCCGCGCGCAGCGGCCGCCGCCACGTGCTGGAGCTGCTGCACAAGATCCAGGAGCGGCCCGCGCACGCGGAATCTGGCGTCACGCGGCTTGACGAGCTTCTGCGTTCGGCGGCCGGCAACATCCGCCGCCGCTCCACCGTGTTCGTGGTGTCGGACTTCATCAGCGAGCCCGGCTGGGAAAAGCCGCTGGCGCAACTGGCGCAACGCCATGAAGTGGTGGCCGTGCGCGTGCTCGACCCGCTGGAACTCGAACTGCCCGACCTGGGCCTGATCCCCATCCGCGACGCCGAAACCGGCGAGCAGCTGATGGTGGACACGCACGACGCGGGCTTTCGCCGGCGCTTCGCCAGCATCGCGGCGCAGCGCGAGGCCGACCTGCGCCAGAGCCTGGCGCGCGCCGGCGTGGACACGCTGGAGCTGTCGACCGACGCCGACATGGTCGATGCCATCGTGCGCTTTGTCGACATGCGCAAGCGCCGCAGCCGGCTCTCGGCAGGTGGCGGCTTCCCGGCGCACCTGAAGCAGGCGGCCTAGACAACACCTACACAACAGAGCCACGACATGCACTTTCTCTGGCCCGAATTCCTGTGGCTGATGCTGGCGGCGCCGCTGCTGGTGCTGCTGTACCTGTGGCTGCTGCGCCGCAAGAAGAAGCTGGCGCTGCGCTATGCGTCGCTGTCCATCGTGCGCGAGGCCATGGGGCCGTCCAACAGCATCCGCCGCCACATCCCGCCGGCCCTGTTCCTACTGGCCATCATCGCCATGCTGCTGTCGGCCGCGCGGCCGGTGGCCGTGATCACATTGCCGTCGAAACAGCAGACCATCATGCTGGCCATGGACGTCTCGGGCAGCATGCGCGCCACCGACGTCAAGCCCAACCGCATGGTGGCCGCGCAGGATGCGGCCAAGTCCTTCCTGGCCGAGCTGCCCCGCCACGTGAAGGTCGGCATCGTCGCCTTCGCAGGTTCCGCCCAGGTGGCGCAGCTGCCAACGGTCAACCGCGAAGACCTGGTCACCGCCATCGACCGCTTCCAGCTGCAGCGCGGCACGGCGACGGGCAACGGCATCGTCATGTCGCTGGCCACGCTGTTCCCCGATGCGGGCATAGACCTGCAAAGCCTGCAGGGCGGCCGCGAGCGCCCGCGCGGCACCTCGATCGACGCCGAAAAGAAAGAGAAGAAGGAATTCACGCCGGTAGCTCCCGGCTCCTTCACCTCCGCCGCCATCATCATGCTCACCGACGGCCAGCGCACCACCGGCGTCGACCCGCTCGAAGCCGCCAAGCTCGCAGCCGACCGCGGCGTGCGCGTCTACACCGTGGGCATAGGCACGGTGGATGGCGAAACGATCGGCTTCGAAGGCTGGTCCATGCGCGTGCGCCTGGACGAGGAAACCCTGAAGGCCGTCGCCAACAAGACCAACGCCGAGTACTTCTACGCCGGCACCGCGGCAGACCTCAAGAAAGTCTACGACACCTTGAGCTCACGGCTCACGGTGGAGAAGAAGGAAACGGAAATCTCCGGGCTGCTCGGGCTTGCGGCGGCGGTGCTGGCGCTGGCCTCGGGCATGCTCTCGCTGCTCTGGTTTAACCGGATTCTTTGAAGCAGCAGAAAGCCGCGAAGCATATTCGGCGCGGCTCGCGGGCTGGAAATGGCCTGGGAGGCGCGTGGATGCTGCTTGAGCGCTTGCGGCAGGGTTGGCGGGATTGGGCCGACAGGGCACTCTGCGCAGCGAATGTCCCCCGGCCCGTGAGGGGCCTCCTCCTTGATTTCGCTGCGCAGAGCGCCCTACCGACCCAATCCGTTACGCCCGGGTGTTCGACGCATCGAGGACCAACGCGGTTCTCGGGACATGGATGCCGGGTGGCCGACGCAGCGAAATCAAGGAGGAGGCGCCCTCACGGCGCCGGGGGACATTCGCTGCGTCGGCTACCCGGCGTTCATGGCCTGCGCGAAACCTTCAATCCAGCAGCCCCGACGTCAACCGTAGCTGCCGACCGCAACGCGCAGCGAGGGATTCGTCATGCGTCACCAGCACAAACGCCGTACCTTTGTCGCGCGCTAACTGCAGCATCAAATCGAACACGCCATCGGCAGTCGAGCGGTCCAGATTGCCAGTCGGTTCATCAGCCAGCACGCAAGCCGGCGCAGTGACCAGTGCCCGCGCAATCGCAACACGCTGCCGCTCACCGCCCGACAGCTCTGCGGGCCGATGCCGCGTGCGTTCCGTCAGCCCCACCGAAGCCAGCGTCTCCGCTGCCCGCTTCGCGCAAACCTCCAGCGGCTCGCGGCGGATGCGCAGGGGCATGCCGACGTTGTCCAGCGCGCTGAATTCGGGCAGCAGGTGGTGGAACTGGTAGACGAAGCCCAGGTGCTTGTTGCGCAGCTGGCCTTGCTGCGCGGCGCTGAGCGACGACATCTCCTGGCCCATCAGCTTGACGCTGCCGCTGGTGGGCGCGTCCAGGCCGCCCAGCAAATGCAGCAGCGTGCTTTTGCCCGAACCTGAAGCGCCGACGATGGCCAGCGTTTCGCCCGCGTGCACCTGCAGGTCCACGCCCTTGAGCACCTGCACGTCCAGGCCGCCTTCGCTGAAGCGCTTGGTCAGGCCGCGTGCGTCCAATACGAGTTCACTCATACCTGAGGGCCTCCGCCGGATTGACGCGGCTGGCGCGCCAGCTCGGGTAGATGGTGGCCAGGAAACTCAGGACCAGCGAGATGATGGCGATCGGCATGATGTCGCTGCTTTGCGGGTCGCTGGGCATGCGGCTGATCAGGTAGATGTCGCGCGGCAAAAAGCTGGCGTTGAGCAGGCGCTCCAGGGCAGGAACGATCACGTCGATGTTCACTGCAATGCCCAGGCCCAGCAGCAGGCCGGCCAGCGTGCCGATCACACCCACCAGCGCGCCCTGCACCACGAAGATGCCCATGATGCTGCCCGGGCTTGCGCCCAGGGTGCGCAGGATGGCGATGTCGGCGCGCTTGTCGGTCACGGTCATCACCAGCGTGCTCACCAGGTTGAAGGCGGCCACGGCCACGATCAGCGTGAGGATGATGAACATCATGCGTTTTTCAAGCTGCACCGCCGCGAACCAGGTGCGGTTCTGCCGCGTCCAGTCGCGGATCAGCACGCGCTCGCTGAACGAGGCCGCGAGTTCGGCCGCCACTTCGCGCGCCTTGTGCAGGTCGCGCAGCTTCAGCCGCACGCCGGTCGGGCCTTCCAGCCGGAAGATGCGCGCCGCGTCTTCCACGTGCAGCAGCACCAGGCCGGAGTCGTATTCGAAATGGCCGGAATCGAAAGTGCCGACCACCGTCATTTGCTTCAGGCGCGGCACGATGCCGGCCGGCGTGACGGTGCCGCTAGGCGCGATTAGCGTCACCGGGTCGCCGATGCGCACACCCAGCGCACGGGCGAGTTCGGCTCCCAGCACCACGTTGAATTCGCCGGGAATCAGTTTGTCCAGGCCGGTGTTGCGCAGCGTCACTGCGAGGTCGGTGACTTCGGGCTCGAGCCTGGGGTCGATGCCGCGCACCAGCGTGCCCTTCATGTCCTCGCCACGTGCCAGCAGGGCCTGGGCCGAGATGAAGGGCGCAGCGCCGATGACAGCCGGGTTCTTGCGCGCTTCGGCCAGGGTTTTGCTGGCATCGGGCAAGGCGGCGTTGTCGGGAGAAAAGATCTCGATGTGCGACACCACGCCCAGCATGCGGTCGCGCACTTCCTTCTGGAAGCCGTTCATCACCGACAGCACGATGATGAGCGCGGCCACGCCCAGCGCAATGCCGAGCATGGACACGCCGGAGATGAAGGAGATGAAGCCGTTGCGCCGGGTAGCGCGGCCTGCGCGGGTGTAGCGCCAGCCCAGGACCAGTTCGTAGGGGATTCGCATGGAACGGATGAGTTGGGGAGGCTGATTGTGGCATCCCGGACAATGGCGCCATGTCAGACAAGCGCCATTTGATCGTTCCCTGCGCCGTGGCGCCCTCCACGCCCTCTTTTCCCGGCCCTAACCTGCGTGCCCTGCTGGCCGCCATGTCACCTTTGGAGCGCATAGCCTGCGGCGAGGACAGCCCCGCCCAGCCCTATGAGATCGCCCTGGCCCGCGCCAGCGGCCTGCCCGGCGAGCCAGGCTACATCCCCTGGGCGGCATTTGAGACCGGCACGACGGGCCTGCCCTGCGCCTGGATCAAGCTGTGCCACTGGCAGGTGGGTGTGGAAAACGTGGTGCTGCTGCCGCCACAAGACCTGGGCGTAGACATCGCCACCTCCGAAGCGCTGCTGGCCGCCATGAAGCCTTACTTCGAGGAAGACGGCCTCAGCCTGCGCGGCTTCGACAACATGCCCGGTACATGGCTGGCCACCGGCGAAATGCTGCGCGGCCTGCGCACCGTGTCCATCGACCGGCTGGCCGGGCGCCAGCTCTCGCGCGAGGCGTTGAACTTCCCCGGCGCGGCGGCCAGCAAGCTGCGCCTGCTGCAAAACGAGATGCAGATGCTGCTCTACACCCACGCCGCCAACGACGCGCGGCAGGAACAGCGCCTCGCGCCCATCAACTCCTTCTGGGTGACGGGTGCGGGCGTGCTCGATGCGGCCGTGCCGGTCAACAAGGACGTGCAGGTCGAATCGCGCCTGTGCGAACCGGCACGCCGGGGCGACACCGATGCGCTGGCCAAAGCCTGGCAGGAAATCGACAACACCTCATTCGCCGCCCTGCTCGCCACGCTGCGTTCAGGTGGCGACGCCCGCCTCACGCTGTGCGGCGACTATGCCGCGCAAAGCTTCGTGCCCGCGCCGCAAGGCCTGTGGACAAAAATGAAAATCGCCACCGGCCTGCAAAAGGCCTGGAACGGCTGGGACCAGTTATGAAAATTTCCACCCGTGACATTCCGCCGCGCGCCGCCTGGGCGCTGGAGCAGGCCGGCGTGCACCCGCTGCTGGCGCGCCTGTACGCCGCCCGCGGCATCCTGGGCAAGGACGAACTCGACGACGGCCTGGCCCGCCTGCTGCCGCCGCCGGGCATGAAGGGCATCCAGGAAGCTGCCGTGCTGTTGGCCGACGCGATCGCCGCCAACAAGCGCCTGTGCATCGTGGCCGACTACGACTGCGACGGCGCCACCGCCTGCGCCGTCGCGATGCGCGGCCTGCGCCTGCTGGGCGCGAAGCAGGTCAGCTACATCGTGCCCGACCGCGTGGTCGACGGCTACGGCCTGACGCCACCGATCGCCCAGCGCGTCAAGGACAGCGGCGCCGACGTGCTGATCACCGTGGACAACGGCATCGCCA
>CALRME020000154.1:0-6957 GCA_943369045.1 Sphingobacterium thalpophilum | reverse complement strand
CCTGCTGCGCCGACAGGATCGGCTGGCTCGCCGAAGCTGTTGCAACTCGCGTCAGGCCCTCAACGCGGTGGTAGGCCGGCATGATGGTCGCGGGGTTGATGCGTTTGGAGTCGAGCATGCGGAGCCGTAGCTGGCCTTCCGTCAGGCGCCTGCCTGCACCTGTGAGGTCGGGCGCGAGGTTGCCCTGGAAGCTCTCTTCGGGAACAGGCCCGGTGTGGCACAGCAGGCACAAGCCGACCTGGCGGTTGGCCACGATGGCACGGCCGCGAGCCGCATCGCCGGGCGTGACAGTCAGGGCTTCATTGACCGCGTCCCCGTCCACGCTGAAGGGCAGGACGGCGTTCTGCGCCAGGGCGGGCAGGGCACAGGCACACGACAAAAAAAGGGCAGCCCATGACAAGCGGCTGGCAGGCACAGCCAACAGTCCTTCAGGTTCGCTTCAGGCTGTGGTTCTTCACGGGCAGGTCGCGGATGCGCTTGCCAGTGGCCGCGTAGATGGCGTTGAGCACGGCCGGCGCGGCCACCGCAATCGTGGGCTCACCCACGCCGCCCCAGAAGCCACCGGTCGCCGCGATCACCGTTTCCACCTTGGGCATGTGCTGCATCTGCACCACCGGGTAGGTGCTGAAGTTGTCCTGCTCCATGCGGCCGTCCTTCTGCGTGCATTCGCCGAACAGGGCCGCCGACAGGCCATAAGCAAATGAGCCTTCCACCTGCGCCTCGATCTGCTGCGGGTTGACCGCGTAGCCCGGGTCGGTGGCCGCGACGATGCGATGGATCTTCAGTTCACCGTCCGCGCTGACCGACACCTCGGCGCAGGCCGCCACATAGCTGCCGAATCCCATCGTCTGTGCCAGGCCGCGATAGACCTTCTGGCCATTGACGTCGGGCGGTGGCACGTCCCACTTCACCTTGTCGGCCACGGCATTGAGCACGCCCAGGTGCTTGGGGTGGTTGGTCATCAGCTTGCGGCGCAGGGCCAGCGGGTCCTGCTTTGTCGCCACGGCGATCTCGTCGATGAAGGACTCGAGGTAGATGGTGTTCTGGTTCAGGTTGACGCCGCGCCAGAAGCCCGGCGGCACGCTGGGGTTGCGCATCGCATGGTCCACCAGCAGGTTGGGGAAGCTGTAGCCGATGGAGGCTTCCGGCCCCGGCGCATTCAAGCCCTGGAAGGTCGCGGGGTCACGGCCGTTCTGGATGCTTTGCGGCGCCACGCCGGCCAGGATCGACTGGCCCGACATGCGCATGTGCAGGGCGGTGATATTGCCCTGTGCGTCCAGCCCCGCCGTCAACTTGCATTGGGTGACCGGGTGGTAGCGACCGTGCAGCATGTCTTCTTCGCGCGACCACAGCAGCTTGATGGGCGTGCCCGGCATCTGCTTGGCGATGTTGACGGACTGGGTGACCCAGTCGTGCACCGCGCCGCGCCGGCCGAAGCCGCCGCCCAGGTGGATCTTGTAGACCTCGCACTTGGCGGCCGGCAAGCCCGCGGCCTCGGACGTGGCCGCCAGCGCCGCTTCACCGTTCTGCGTGGGCGTCCAGACCTCGCAGCGCTCGGGCGTCCAGCGCGCCGTGGCGTTCATCGGCTCCATGGTCGCGTGGTTCTGGTGAGGGTAGGAATACACCGCCTCGATCTTGCGTGCGGCGGATGCCAACGCGGTCTTGACGTCGCCGTTCTGGTTGCCCACCACCGCGTCGTTGGCGTCCAGCCCGGCCTTGAGGATGGCCGCCACCGTGGCGCTGGAATTGGCCACGTTCGGGCCGTTGTCCCATTCGATGGTCAGCGCATCCAGCGCGGTCTTGGCCCGCCACCAGGTGTCTGCCACCACGGCGACGGCGCTGTCGCCGACACGAAGCACCTTTTTCACGCCCGGGCGCTTCTCGATGGCGGCGGCATCGAAGCTTTTGACCTTGCCGCCGAACACCGGGCAGTCCTTGATGGCGGCATTGAGCATGCCCGGCAGCTTGAGGTCGGCGCCGTAGACCTGCTTGCCCGTCACCTTGTCGACGGTGTCCAGGCGCGCCAGGCGCTTGCCCAGCAGCTTCCAGTCCTTGGGGTCCTTGAGCACGACCTGGGCGGCCACGGGCGGCGTGACCTTGGCTGCGGCGAGCGCGACCTTGCCGTAGGTAACGTTGCGACCACTGGGGGTGTGGGTGATAACGCTGTTGGCCGCGCGGCACTCGGCCACTGGCACCTTCCATTCATCGGCGGCCGCCTGCACCAGCATCATCCGCGCCGTGGCGCCGCCCCGGCGCACGTAGTCGTGCGACTCGCGGATGCCGCGGCTGCCGCCGGTGGAAAAGTTGCCCCAGGCGCGGTTGCGCGCAAGGTTCTGGCCAGGCGTGGGGTATTCGGTGGTCACCTTGGCCCAGTTGCATTCCAGCTCTTCGGCCGCGAGTTGTGCCAGTCCGGTGAGCGATCCCTGGCCCATCTCGGACCGGGCGATGCGGATCACCACCGTGTCGTCCGGCTTGACGACTACCCAGGCGTTGATCTCCGGCGAGGCGGCCTGTTGCTGTGCTGCCACCTTGCCCGCGAAGGGAATGTGGAAACCGACAACCAGACCGGCTGAGGCGCCTGCGGCGAGGAATTTGCGGCGGTTGACGGTGGGCTTGAGGACTGCGCTCATGTCGTGCTCCCGTCGGTGTGCTGGATGGCCAGGCCAGCGCTTTTGGTGACGCCGCCGGCGGCAACTACCTTGATGGCGGCACGGATGCGGTTGTAAGTGCCGCAGCGGCAGATGTTGGTCATCGCCTCGTTGATGTCGGCGTCGCTGGGATTGGGCTTGGCCTTGAGCAGGGCCACTGCGGTCATCACCATGCCGCATTGGCAGTAACCGCACTGCGGCACGTCCAGCTGGGCCCAGGCCTTTTGCACCGGGTGCGAGCCGTCGGGTGACAGCCCTTCGATGGTGACGATTTTTTCGGTCGACTCTATGGTGGAGATCGGCCGGACGCAGCTGCGTGTCGGGACGCCGTCGATGTGGACGGTGCACGCGCCGCAGGCAGCGATGCCGCATCCGTACTTGGTGCCTGTCAGGCCCAGCTGCTCCCGCAGCGCCCAGAGAAGCGGTGTGTCCGCCTCCGCCTCGAATTCACGGACTGTGCCGTTGACATTGAGTTTTGCCATGCCTTGACTCCTCATCGTGGGGACTGCGTTGTAGTCGCCGCATATTACGCTGGCGACGGCAGTCTTGCACGGGGGTCAGTTCTGGGCGGGCTGGTCCAGCGTGGCGCTGACGCGGCGGGCGCCGTCGAAGCGGCGCGCCCAGTAGCTGCCACCCATGTCCTCGACCCGCACCAGGGCCCCAGGCTTGGGCGAATGGATGAACTTGCCGTCTCCCACATAGATGCCCACATGGCTGAACGCGCGTCGCATGGTGTTGAAGAACACCAGGTCGCCGGGCTGCAGGTCCTGTTTGTCGATCTGCTGGGTCGCCGCCGCCTGTTCGTTGGCGCGGCGCGGAAGAATGAGGCCGATGGTTTGCTCGTACATGGCGCGGACAAAGCCACTGCAGTCGAAACCGGTTTCGGCGTTGTTGCCGCCGCGCCGGTAAGGCACGCCCATGAAGCCCATGGCATTGACGACGAGTTCGGCGGCACGGCTCTTGACGGTGCTGCGGACTTCTTCGAGCTTGCCCAGCAAGCCCTTGTCGGCGATGAAGCGGCTCATGTCGTCTTCAGCGGTGGGCGGCGGCAAGGCGCGCGCGCCGGTGCTAAGCGCGAGAAGGAAAATGAAGAGCCAGCGGGACATGGGGTGCGAGCTTACCGGGCTGAAACCTAGAAGTCAAGCGAGGTTTGGCTCCTAAACTGTTGATTCATAATAATTTTCTTCACTAAAATGTAAGTAAGGCACAAGAATGGTGCTTCTTGGCGCGACGTTCGCCTACATTTGCCGCCTCGGGATTCCTACAAACTACCGGCTTGACTTGGGGAATTTCATGCTCAAAACCCTTCTTTGCCTGTCGGTCGCGGCGTTGCTCGTTTCCGCACAGGCCGTCGCCCAGACCCTGCGCACCGAGGTCAGGGCCAGCGGTCTGCAAAATCCCTGGGCATTGGCCTTCCTGCCCGAAGGCCGCTTCCTCGTGACGGAGCGGCCGGGCCGCATGCGCGTGGTCGAGGCCGACGGCAAACTCAATCCCGCGCTGGCCGGCTTGCCCGAGATGGCCGCCGCCGGACAGGGCGGATTGCTCGACGTGGTGCTGGATTCGGACTTCGGCCGCAACCGCGGCCTGTACTTCTGTTTCTCAGAGCCCGGCGCCGGCGGCAATAGCACGGCGCTGGCGAGCGCAAGGCTCTCAGCCGACCGCACGCGGCTGGAAGACGTGAAGGTCATCTTCAGCCAGAAGCCCAAGGTGGCCAGCAGCCATCACTTCGGCTGCCGCATCGTTGAGGCCCCGGGCGGCATGCTGTTCCTGACGCTGGGCGAGCGCTTCTCACGCATGCAGGATGCCCAGAAGCTGGACAACCACCATGGCAAGGTTGTGCGCATCAACAAGGACGGCTCAGTGCCGAAGGACAACCCTTTCATGGGCCGGGCCGGCGCCCTGCCTGAGATCTGGAGCTACGGCCATCGCAACATGCAGGGGGCGGCGCTCGGCCCCGACGGCGCCTTGTGGACGCACGAGCACGGGCCGCAGGGCGGCGATGAGATCAACCTGCCCAGGGCGGGCCGCAACTACGGCTGGCCCGTGATCACCTACGGCGAGAACTACGGCGGGGGGAAGATCGGCGAGGGGATTTCAACGAAGGAAGGCATGGAGCAGCCGCTGCACTACTGGGTTCCCTCCATCGCCCCGTCTGGCATGGCTTTCCTGGACAGCGATCGTTACGGCGCGGCCTGGAAGGGAAATCTCTTCGTCGGCTCGCTCAAGTTCAATTTCCTGGACCGCATCGAGCTGGCGGGCGGAAAGGTCGCGAAGGAAAGCAGGCTGCTGGCCGGGGTCGGCGAGCGCATCCGGGACGTGCGCCAGGGCCCGGACGGACTGCTTTACGTGCTGACGGATGCCTCGAACGGCCGGCTGCTCAAGATCCTGCCACCGGACTGATCAAGGCTTGATCAGGCCCTTGCGTACCGCGTACAGGGTCAGGCTGGCGATGTCGTTGAGCTGCAGGCGTTCCATGATGCGGGCGCGGTGCACGTCCACGGTCTTGGGCGACAGGCCCAGCTCGAAGGCGATTTCCTTGGAGGCGCGGCCCTGGGCGATCAGCCGCAGGATCTCGACCTGGCGCTGCGTCAGCTCGTCATCCACGGTGGGCTCTGACGGCTGCAAGAGCCGCTGGGCAATGGCCGGGCTGAAGTAGCTGCCGGTGGCCATCACGCTCTTGACGGCCTGTTCCAGCTCGAAGGGCGGCGCATCCTTCATCAGGTAGCCGCAAGCGCCGCTGGCGACCGCGCGCTTGACGAAGTCCACCGTGTCGTACATCGACAGGACCAGCATGCGGACCTTGGGGAAACGGGCATGGATCTGCGAGATGGCGGTGATGCCGTCCATGCCGGGCATGGAGATGTCGGTCATGACCACGTCCGGCTGCAGGCTCTCGACGAGCTTGACCAGTTCGGCGCCGTCGCGGGCCTCGGCAATGACCTCGACGCCCGGGACCATGGACAGAAGTGCCTTGATGCCGGAACGCACCAGGTCGTGGTCGTCGGCGAGCACCACTCGGGTGGTTGTCGCGGGCGCAGTGTTCTTCATGGACTGTCCTTGTTTTTTGCCACTCTACAGTACCGCGCGGATGGCGACCCCGCGGCCTGGCCTGGTGCGTATCTGGAGCCGCCCGCCGGCCAGTTCGGTGCGCTCGATCATGCTGTAGAGACCGACGTTTCGCTCGTTCTGCGGGCCGTCCAGCAGGACGTGGCTGTCGAAGCCGACGCCGTTGTCCACGACCAATACACCGATGCGCTCGCCAGGCAGGAACCTCAGCCGCACCGCGATGCGTGTGGCCTTCGAATGCCGCACGGCATTGGTCAACGCTTCCTGCACCAGGCGGACGGCGACCGATGCGGTCTCCTGCAGCACGGCCGGCTCCTTGCCGCGCGAGGTGACTTCCCAGGCGATGCCGGTGTGCTCCAGGATGCGCGTCACCGCCGATTGCACGGCCGCCACCAGGCCCAGCAGGTCGAGCTGGGCAGGCCGCAGCGAGAAGGACAGCGTCTTGACCAGGTTGATGGCTTCCTGCGCCATCTGCATGGCGATATCGGTCATGCGCCCGGCACCTTCGGCATCGGGCGAGCGCTTGGCTGCGTGCAGGTGGATGACCATGCCCGTGAGTGTCTGGCCCAGCACGTCGTGCAGTTCGCGCGAGATGAAGGTGCGTTCGCGTTCCTGGGCCACCACCAGGCGGGCCGACAGCTTTTTCAGGCGGCGGTAAGCGGCGTCGAGCTCCTGGGCCAGGCGTTCCTGCTCGAGCACACGCTGGCGTTCGGTCATCACCCGCTCGATGATCTGCGGCAGGGTGCCCAGCTTGTCCTTGGTGAGGTAGTCCTTGGCGCCGCAGCGCAGCACGTGCACTGCCGCCTCCTCGCCGATGGCGCGCGTGACTACCACCAGAGGCGTGCCGCACCGCCGCGCCAGCAGGATCTGCAGCGCGGCATAGGGCGAAAAGCGCGGCATGTTGAAGTCGCACAGGATGACGTCGATGTCATCTGCCTGCAATGCCTCGACGAACCCGGTGGCGTCATCGACCCGGCGCAGCTCATAGCGACGCAGCGGGTCCGCGCGCTCAAGGGCCAGCTGCGTCAGTTCCACGTCGTCGGGGTTGTCCTCGACGCACAGCAGCCGCAGGGTGACCGGTTGGGTTGCGGGATTGAGCACGTTTAATCAATTGCCTGGAGTTTGCGTGAAGTTTAGTCGCAGGCGCCCCGTGCCGGGGAGCTTGAAAACCTTCGATGTGGGCATCAACCCGGCTTGACAGAAGGCCTGAGCCTGCCAACACTGGCGCGTACGTCGTGAAAAA
>CALRME020000153.1:0-6960 GCA_943369045.1 Sphingobacterium thalpophilum | reverse complement strand
ATTGGCCTTTTCCGGGTTGGCGCGCAGCCAGGCCATCATGTGCGAGACCTCCTTGACGGGCAAGGCCGAGCCGACCGCCACGCCAAACTCGTATTCGGTTCCGCCGGCGACCGGAACGAAGTCTTTCTGCGCGTCGTACTTCAGGTCCTTGTAGACCATGGGGGAGACACTCATCACGGCGGGATTGCCGATCATCAGAACGGTCTGGTCGGCCGGCGTCCCCACGAGCTGCTGCGCCGCCAGGCGGCCCCCCGCGCCGACGCGGTTCTCCACCACCACCGTGCGCTTGAGCACCTGTTGCAAGCGGTCACCCACCAGGCGCGCTGCGCGGTCGGTGCTGCCGCCCGGCGGATATCCGACGACGATGCGGATGGGCGTGCCTTGCGCATGGGCCCAGCGGGGGATGGCCACGCTGGCGGCCAGCGCCGAGCCGGTGCAGGCAAGAACGGTCCGGCGCGAGAGTGTCGGCATACATTTCCTTGGCAGTTAGGGTGCGAGCGCATTGTCTTTGCATGACAATCGATTGCGCTAATTAATCATTGATAGTGATAACCCTATGACCGAGCCTGTCGCGGGCGCGCAGCTGGCTGAGCCTGAAGTCCTGCAAGACCTGCTTCTATACCGCCTGAGCCGGCTGCAGGCGATTGCCGGCGGTATCGTCGTGCGCTATTGCGCAGGCCGGTTCGGCATCACTCGCCGCGAATGGCACATCGTGGGTCTGCTGGCGGCGCTCGGGCCGATGTCCTCGTCTGACCTGGCAAGCCGCGCCTGGCTCGACCGGCCGCGCACCTCGAAGGCAGTGACGGCGCTGGTGGCCAAGAACCTCGTCAACCGTGCCAGCCGCGCCGGGGATGCACGTTTCACTCGGCTGTCGCTCACGCCGGAGGGCGTGAAGCTGTATGCGCAGGTTTTCCCCGTCGTCAGCCGCATCAACCAGGACATTCTGGCGGTACTGCAGCCGCAGGAACTGGGCGTGCTTGACAGTATCCTGGGGCGGCTCCAATTGCGCGCTGAAGGCATGGTGGCGCAAGGCGGCCTGCCCCTGGCGGACCGCCGCCAAGGGGGCACCGCCCGCCGCCGCAGGGCGGCATGAAGGCAGCTGGTGCCCGCGGCGTCGAGCAGTGGCTGGCCGCCCGCGGCTGGAACGCCTTTGATTTCCAGCGCGAGGTCTGGGAAGCGATCAGTGAAGGGCGCAGCGGCATGCTGCACGCCACTACCGGCTCGGGCAAGACCTACGCCGTCTGGCTGGGCATGCTGGCGCAAATGCTCAGGCGCCACGGCCCTGGCGAAGAAGGAAAAAAGCCGGTGGCCCAGCCGCTGCGCGCCATCTGGCTCACGCCCATGCGCGCGCTCGCGTCGGACACCACCAAGGCGCTGGCCGAGCCGCTGCTGGGCCTGGCGCCGCACTGGACTATCGGCCAGCGAACCGGCGATACGCCCAGCGCCGAGCGCGCAAGGCAGGACCGGCGCCTGCCCACTGCGCTGGTCACCACGCCCGAGTCGCTGACGCTGATGCTCACGCGCGAGAACGTGCGCGAGGAACTGGGCAGCGTGGAATACGTGGTGGTCGATGAATGGCACGAACTGATCGGCAGCAAGCGCGGGGTGCAGGCCCAGCTGGCGATCGCGCGGCTGTGGCAGTTCAACCCCGCTCTGGTGGTGTGGGGGCTGAGCGCGACGCTGGGCAATCTTGAAGATGCGATGCACACCCTCTGCCACCCCGGCCTGGGCCGTGCTGCGGCGCCGCCGGCCCTGGTGCGCGGCCGCATCGACAAGACGCTGGTCATCGACACCCTGATTCCGCCCGACCCGGGCCGGTATTCCTGGGCCGGCCACCTGGGCGCGCGCATGCAGCAGCCCGTGGTCGACGAGATCGCGAAGTCTGGGCCCACGCTGGTCTTTACCAACGTGCGTTCGCAGGCCGAGATCTGGTACCAGCTGCTGCTCGAAGCCAAACCCGAATGGGCGGGGCAGATCGCGCTGCACCACGGCTCGCTTGACCGCGAAACGCGCGAGTGGGTCGAAGCCGGCCTGAAGGAAGGCACGCTGCGCGCGGTGGTCGCCACTTCGTCGCTGGACCTGGGTGTTGACTTCCTGCCGGTCGAACGCGTGCTGCAGATCGGCTCGCCCAAGGGTGTGGCGCGGATGATGCAGCGCGCCGGCCGCAGCGGCCACGCGCCGGGGCGCGCCAGCCGTCTCACGCTGGTGCCCACGCACACCATGGAAATCATCGAGGCCGCGGCGGCGCGCCATGCGGCATATGCCGGGCGTGTGGAAAAGCGGGAGTCGCCGCACAGGCCACTGGACGTGCTGGTGCAACACATCGTCACGATTGCGCTGGGCACCGGCTTCATGCCCGATACGCTGTACGAGGAAGTGCGCAGTGCATGGGCCTACCGCGACCTCACCCGCGCCGAATTCGACTGGGCGCTGGCCTTCTGCGAACGCGGCGGCGAGAGCCTGACGGCCTACCCGGACTACCACCGCATCGTGCGCGGCGATGACGGCATCTACCGCGTGAAAGACCGGGCCATCGCGCGCCGCCACAAGCTGGGCATAGGCACCATCGTGAGCGACGCCAACATGCAGGTGAAGTACATGAGCGGCGCGCGCATAGGCACCATGGAAGAAGGTTTCATCGCGCGCCTGCGCAAGGGTGACTGCTTTTTCTTTGCGGGCCGGCTGCTGGAATTCATCCGCGTGCAGGACATGGCGGCCTATGTGAAGAAGGCCACACGCAACAAGGGGACGGTTCCGACCTGGCAGGGCAGCAAGATGGCGCTCTCCACCGAGATGGGCGACGCGGTGCTGGAGATGATGCAGAGCGCCTCGCAGGGTGACTTCGTCGAGCCCGAATTGCAGGCGGCGCGTCCCATGCTGGAGACACAGGCGCGGCTCTCGCGCATTCCCACGCCGTCCACGCTGCTGGTGGAAACCTTCCGCTCGCGTGAAGGCTTTCATCTCTATGTGTACCCCTTTGCCGGCCGCCATGTGCATCTGGGGCTGGCCAGCCTGCTGGCCTGGCGGCTCGCCAGGGACAGGCCCAACACCTTCAGCATGTCGGTCAACGACTATGGCTTTGAGCTGGTGAGCGCCGAGGAATTTGACCTTGCACCGGTGAGCGCGCGCAAGGTCTTCACCACGGCCAAGCTGCTGGGCGACGTCCTGGCCTCGCTCAATTCGTCGGAACTTGCACAGCGGCGCTTTCGCGAAATCGCCCGCGTGGCCGGCCTTGTGTTCACGGGTTACCCGGGCCAGCCCAAAAGCGCGCGGCAACTGCAGGCTTCCAGCGGCCTGTTCTTCGAGGTGTTCCGAAAGTACGACAAGGGCAACCTGCTGCTGGGCCAGGCCGAACAGGAAGTGCTGAGCCAGGAGCTGGACATAGGCCGCCTGCAGGCGGCGCTCAAGTCCATGGGCAAGAAGAAGCTCGACATGGTTGAGCTTGCCCACCCGAGCCCGATGAGCCTGCCGCTCATGGTGGAGCGTTTTCGCGAGAAGCTCAGCACCGAACAACTTTCAACCCGCCTGGACCGGATCATTCGTGACATGGAAGCTGATCTTTGAAACAGGCTGTGTAATCCGGGCCCCTTGTCCTACGCCAGGGCTGGCCCGGTTCCGACTGCGCAGGCAAAGGGTTTCTACCAAGATGAGGAACACGAGGCGGGCATCTGCGCTTGCCCGTCTTTCAAAACATTCATCCGGAAGGAACCTCATCATGAACCCCAATCAATCCAAGAGCCTGATCGCCCTGTCATCCCTGGCAGTCCTGCTGTCGCTGGGCGCCTGCGGCAAGAACGATGACCGCACGGCCGGCCAGCAGGTCGACGCCGCAGTGGCCAAGACCGAAGCTGCGGGCGAGCGCGCCAAGGATGAAGCCAAGGTGGCTGCCGCCAAGACGGAAGACGCTTTCAAGGACGCTGCCGACGCCACCAAGACGGCAGGCGCCACCGCTGGCGAGAAGTTTGATGACGCCACCATCACTGCCAAGGTCAATGCCGCCTTCGTCGGCGACAAGGACTTGAGCGCCATCAAGATCAATGTCGACACCAAGGACGGCGTCGTGACCCTGAACGGCCCGGCCCCCACTTCGATCGCCAAGGACCGCGCCACCGAACTGGCCAAGGCCGTCAAGGGCGTGAGCTCGGTCAACAACAACCTGGCCGTCAAGGGCTAAAAGGCTCGCACCGCACGGTGCGGGCAACAAGAAAGGGCAACCGCGGTTGCCCTTTTTTAATGCGCGTGGATCAGGTCGTGCACGTAGCGCAGCTTGTCCAGCGCGCCCTGGGTCAACGCGAAGGGGTAGGCATCGTCCTGGCCCAGGCTGCGGTTGAGGCTGTTGAGCAGAAGCGTCACAGGCACCCACTGGCTCACCAGCTCGTCGAAGTCGGCCGGGCCGGCGAACGGGCTGGTGACCTCGTCAGTGTCTTCCAGGTCGGAGCCCGGTACGACCACCTTGGTGCTGTAGGAAGCCGCCGTCTCCAGCAGATCCACCATGTGCAGGTAGTGCGCCCAGGTCTCGGCCCAGTCTTCCCACGGATGGGCCGTGGCGTAGGCACTGACGTACTGCAGGTTCCAGTCCACCGGATGCCCTCCCGAGGCGTAGTACGACTGCAGCGCCTGCGAGTAGTCCACGCTTTCGTCACCAAAGACCGCACGGAACGAGTCGATGCGGCCACCGTCGCGGATCAGCCGGTCCCAGTAGTAGTGGCCCGACTCGTGACGCAGGTGGCCCAGCAGCGTGCGATAGGGCTCGTGCAGGGCAAGCCTGCGGCGTGCACGCTCGTCGTCATCGGCTTCCGCCACGTTCAGCGTGATCACGCCGTTCATGTGCCCCGTCATCACGCCGGGCTGACCGGGCATGTCGGCCAGGAACTGGAACACCGGCCCGTCGTTCAGGCCGTCCTGCGGCACCGGCGTCACCAGGCCAAGCCGGGCGAGCGTGTAGAACAGGCGCCGCTTGGCGTTTTCAACCCGCACCCAGCGCGCCTGATTCGCTGGCATGGACAGGTCCGGAAGAAACCGGGTCTGCCTGCATGAGACGCACAGGCTGTTGCTGTCGGCTTCGGGCACCGCGAAATTGCAGACCTGGTGTTGCAACTGGTTGCTGCACAGGCGGTAGTGCTTGCGGATGGACTTGGGCGGGCCCGGCCTCTTGCGTTGCCACAGGCCCAGGGGCGCCTGCTCTCCCCCGGCGGGTGGCACCGGCTCGATGGCGCACAGCGCCAGCCTGTCGGGCAGGAAGGCCAGTGCGCTGCCGCATTGCAGGCAATGGACGTTCTCGAAGAACACCGGGTGGCCGCAGCTGTCGCAGCGAAAGATTCTCATGGATCGCGATCTCCGGGGAAACAAAAAAGGGCAGGCCGGCTTGCGCCGCCTGCCCATTTCAGTTCAGCCGATCAGGGGCGAACGGCCAGGTTGTTGCGCACTTCGCGCACACCCTTGGTGTTGCGTGCAATGTATTCGGCCTGGGCCTTTTCGGTGCTGGATTTGGCGAAGCCGGACAGGGCGACGGTGCCGTTGAGGGTTTCAACCTTGATGGCGCCGGCGTCCACGGTCTTGTCTTCAACAAACTTGGCCTTGATGGCGGTCGTCAGCGTGGCGTCGTCGACATAGGCGCCGACGGTTTCCTGGCCGCGCACAACGGCGCAGCCGGTGGCCAGCAGGGTGGTGCCCAGGGCGAGGGCGAGGGCGAGGGCTTTGACGTGTTTCATGACTTCTCCTTGAGTTGATGGAAATTGCAGTGCTGGGTTGGTTCAAAAAGCCCGCCGTCTGGCCGCACCACGCCAGCCGGCTTGCATCATTCAATGGGGTGGCGGGTGCGCAGGCGGTTGGGTCGGCGGTGTGCCGTAGTCGGCAAAGTCGCCGAAATCGTGCGACGCCAGCATCGACAAGAGCATGTTGGGCAGCTGCGAGGACTTCAGCAACGCCACGGCCAGGCCGGTCGCGGAAATAAGGCGCCAGGGGCGTGTGACCGCCAGCAGCACGCCGACGCCGGCGCCCATGGCCACCAGTTGCGCGGGATGCTTGCGCGCATAGCTTTGCAGTGCGGGCGTCGCTACCTCGACGGCCAGATGCGCAGGATGGTGTCTCCACCACGACTTGACCGCACGCTCCACGCCGCCGAACCAGCCGCGCCTGCGGGGTGACGAATCTTCCCCGGTGGGCCCAGCGCTGCCGTCGCCCTCGCGCGGCGAAGGCTCCGGCGAAGAGCGGCGGTCCTTGCGCTTGAGGTGTTCGGCAATCGCCTGGCGGCTCTGCGCCAGCCGCTGCGCCGGTGTCATGACCGGGCCCCCGCGGTGCGCAGGGCTTGCGCGTCGGCATCGATCTGGGTCTTGATCTCGGAGAAGGCCGCGCCGGGCATGGGCTGGCGCGCCACGCTCCAGGCGAGCAGGGTGATGGCCAGCGCGACGCCGGGCGCCACCAGCAATACCCAGTGAAATTCAGAGTTCATCACACCCAGCATGGCGGCCACGCCGGTGAGCGTGAGGAACACGGTGAACGAAAGCGCCGCCACGACCCAGGCCACCGCACGCCGTGCAATGGCCACGCCCACGCTGGACGCTTCCTGCTGCACCAGCGCGGCATAGCCGGCCATGTGGTCCATCACCAGCTCGGGCCGGCTCACGAGGACCGAAAAGATCGGATGGATGGACACGGTGGCGGGCTGGCTCAGTTGTCGCGCTGGCGGCGTGCCGCCATGACCAGGCCGGCGATCACCGCGCCCGCAGCCACGGCAATCAGCACGGACTGCACGGGCCTGTCGGCCACATAGCGGCCGGTGGCATTGGCGTAGCGGCCCAGCTCCTTCTGTGCGCGGATGGCCGCGTCGGAGGCGGTGCTGATGCCCTTGCTGGCAAGGTCCTGCGCCGAAAAGCGGATGTCACGCACGCGCTCGCTGGCTTTCTCCAGCGCGTTGCCGGCCAGGTCGCGCGTCATCTGGCGCGCGTGGTCGGCCGACTT
>CALRME020000152.1:0-6969 GCA_943369045.1 Sphingobacterium thalpophilum | reverse complement strand
GCTCGCCCAGCACTTCCTTGCAGGTTTCCTGCATCAGCTTGGCGCGCGGGTCGTAGTTCTTGTACACGCGGTGGCCAAAGCCCATCAGCTTGACGCCGGAGTTCTTGTCCTTGACCTGCTTGATGAAGTCGCCGATCTTCTCGACGCCGCCGTTCCTCTGGATGTCGCCCAGCATGTTCAGAGCCGCTTCGTTGGCGCCGCCGTGGGCGGGTCCCCACAGGCAGGCCACGCCGGCCGCAATCGCCGCGAAGGGGTTGGGGCCCGACGAGCCGCACAGGCGCACCGTGGAGGTGGAGGCGTTCTGCTCGTGGTCTGCGTGCAGGATGAAGATGCGGTCGAGCGCGCGCTCGAGCACCGGGCTCACGTGGTAGGGCTCGCACGGCGTGGCGAACATCATGTGCAGGAAGTTGCCGGCGTACGACAGCTCGTTCTTGGGGTACATGTAGGGCTGGCCCACGGTGTACTTGTAGGCCATGGCGACCAGCGTGGGCATCTTGGCGATCAGGCGGATGGCCGAGATGTTGCGGTGTTCCGGATTGTTGATGTCCGTGCTGTCGTGATAGAAGGCCGACAGGGCGCCGACCAGGCCGGTCATGATGGCCATGGGGTGCGCGTCGCGGCGGAAACCGCGCAGGAAGAACTGCATCTGCTCGTTGACCATGGTGTGGTTGGTCACGAGCTTGGTGAAGCTCCTTTTCTTGTCCGAATTGGGCAACTCACCGTACAGCAGCAGGTGGCAGGTTTCCATGAAGTCGCAGTTGGTGGCCAGCTGCTCGATCGGGTAGCCGCGGTACAGCAGTTCGCCCTTGTCGCCGTCGATGTAGGTGATGGCCGACTGGCACGAGGCCGTCGACAGGAAGCCCGGGTCATAGGTGAACATGCCGGTCTGCGCATACAGCTTGCGGATGTCGATCACGTCCGGGCCGATGCTGCCCTTGTAGACGGGCAGTTCGACATTGGGGCTGCCGTTGGAGAACGACAGGGTGGCTTTGTTGTCGGCTAGTTTCATGACGGTTCCTTCTTAATCAGTTGATGACAGAGCTCAAGATCTGTCCCCAAAATAGTTCAATTAACCCGCAGCATCTGAAGCACCTGCTTGACGTCGCTTGTATTTATGTCGCCCTCGGGTTCCTTCCGCGAAAGCAGGAGGTCCAGCAGGTCGTTGTCTGCCAAATCCATCAACACGTTCAGGCTGTCGGCCTGGCGGACCGTGAGGCCCGATTCGTACCTGTTGAAGAAGCGCTCGATGAACAGGTCGTTCTCCAGCAGGCCGCGGCGGCAGCGCCAGCGCAGCTTGCTCAAACCCCGTTCATCGAGAAGCGCTTCCTGCATGGTCTTCAGATCGCCCGGCGGACCATCAATTCCTTGATCTTGCCGATCGCCATCGTGGGGTTCAGGCCCTTGGGGCACACGTCCACGCAGTTCATGATGGTGTGGCAGCGGAACAAGCGGTACGGGTCTTCCAGGTTGTCCAGGCGCGCGGCGGTGTCTTCGTCGCGGCTGTCGGCGATGAAGCGGTAGGCCTGCAGCAGGCCGGCCGGGCCGACGAACTTGTCCGGGTTCCACCAGAAGCTGGGGCAGCTCGTGGAGCAGCTGGCGCACAGGATGCACTCGTACAGGCCGTCGAGCTCCTCACGCTCTACCGGCGACTGCAGGCGCTCCTTCTCGGGCGGCACGTTGTCGTTGACCAGGTAGGGCTTGATCGAGTTGTACTGCTTGAAGAACTGCGTCATGTCCACGATCAGGTCGCGGATCACCGGCAGGCCGGGCAGGGGCTTGAGCACGATGGTGCCCGGCAGCGTGAGCATGTTGGTCAGGCAGGCCAGGCCGTTCTTGCCATTGATGTTCATCGCGTCCGAGCCGCACACGCCTTCGCGGCAGGAGCGGCGGAACGACAGCGTCGGGTCCTGCGCCTTGAGCTTCATGAGCGCATCCAGCAGCATGCGTTCATGGCCGTCGAGCTCGATCTCGATGGTCTGCATGTACGGCTTGGCATCCTTGTCCGGGTCGTAGCGGTAGATCTGGAAAGTGCGTTTTGTCATGGCGTGGGCTTTGTTTGACTGTAGGGGTTGCGCGGTTAGGTACTAAAACGTAGTGCCCTAGAACGTGCGCACTTTGGGCGGCACCGAATCCACCGTGAGGGGCTTGAGGATGACCGGTTTGTAGGTCAGGCTGTTGGTCTTGCTGTGCCACAGCGTGTGCTTCATCCACTCGGCGTCGTTGCGGCCCAGCGGGGTCGAAGGATCGTCAGCCGGACGCTCGTAGTCATTGACCGTGTGGGCGCCGCGGCATTCCCTGCGCGCGGCTGCCGAGACGATCGTGGCCTGGGCGCACTCGATCAGGTTCTCGACTTCCAGCGCCTCGATGCGGGCGGT
Organism: Sphingobacterium thalpophilum; assembly: GCA_943369045.1. Lineage (GTDB taxonomy): Bacteria > Pseudomonadota > Gammaproteobacteria > Burkholderiales > Burkholderiaceae_C > Ramlibacter. The sequence continues at coordinate 4,594 of CALRME020000152.1, read as the reverse complement.
GTTGAAGACCTTGGACTTGTCCTTGAGCGCCAGGTCGTTCACGCGCGAGCGCAGCGCGGCAATCTGCGTCACGCCTTCGTCGAGCATGGCCTGGGTGCGGAACACGCCGGCGTGCTTCTGCATGGAGGCACGGATGTCGTTGGCCACGTCCTGGGCGTACTCGCCGCCGGTGGCGTTGTCCAGCCGGTTCAGGCGCTCCAGCGTCTGGTCTGCGGCATTGGCCGGCAGGGGCTTGTGGTCCTTGTTCTTGTCGTTGAACTCGACGATGTGGTTGCCGGCCGCGCGGCCGAACACCAGCAGGTCCAGCAGCGAGTTGGTGCCCAGGCGGTTGGCTCCGTGCACGCTGACGCAGGAGCATTCGCCCACCGCGTACAGGCCGTTGACGACCTGGTTGTGCACGACATTACCGTCCACGTTTTCCTGCGTCACGACCTGGCCGTTGATGTTGGTCGGGATGCCGCCCATCTGGTAGTGGATGGTGGGCACGACGGGGATCGGCTCGCGCGTGATGTCGACGTTGGCGAAGTTCACGCCGATCTCGTAGACCGAGGGCAGGCGCTTGTGGATGGTTTCGGCGCCCAGGTGGTCCAGCTTGAGCAGGATGTAGTCCTTGTTGGGCCCGCAGCCGCGGCCTTCCTTGATTTCCTGGTCCATGCAGCGCGAGACGAAGTCGCGTGGCGCGAGGTCCTTCAGGGTGGGCGCATAGCGCTCCATGAAGCGCTCGCCATTGCTGTTGAGCAGGATGGCGCCCTCGCCGCGGCAACCTTCGGTCAGCAGCACGCCCGCGCCGGCCACGCCGGTGGGGTGGAACTGCCAGAACTCCATGTCTTCCAGCGGGATGCCGGCACGCGCGGCCATGCCCAGGCCGTCGCCGGTGTTGATGAACGCGTTGGTGGAAGCCGCACAAATGCGGCCGGCGCCGCCCGTGGCCAGCAACACGGTCTTGGCCTGCAGGATGTGCAGGTCACCGGTTTCCATTTCGAGCGCGGTCACGCCCACCACGTCGCCTTCGGCGTCGCGGATCAGGTCGAGCGCCATCCATTCGACGAAGAAGCTGGTCTTGGCCTTGACGTTCTGCTGGTACAGCGTGTGCAGCATGGCGTGGCCGGTGCGGTCTGCAGCGGCGCAGGCGCGCTGCACGGGCTTTTCGCCGTAGTTGGCGGTGTGGCCGCCGAAGGGGCGCTGGTAGATGGTGCCGTCGGGGTTGCGGTCGAACGGCATGCCCATGTGCTCCAGGTCGTACACGACCTTGGGCGCTTCACGGCACATGAACTCGATGGCGTCCTGGTCGCCCAGCCAGTCGGAGCCCTTGATGGTGTCGTAGAAGTGGTAGTGCCAGTTGTCTTCGGACATGTTGCCCAGCGAGGCGCCGATGCCGCCCTGCGCCGCCACGGTATGCGAGCGTGTGGGAAAGACCTTGGACAGCACGGCCACATTCAGGCCGGCGCGCGCCAGTTGCAGGGAGGCGCGCATTCCGGAGCCGCCGGCGCCGATGATGACGACGTCGAACTTGCGCTTGGTGATATTGTTTTGCGTGTAGGCCATGGCTTTAGAGTCTCCAGAGAACTTGAATGGCCCAGCCGGCGCAGCCGGTCAGCCAGACGATGGTGAAGATCTGAAGCAGGAGACGGAGCCAGACCAGGGAAGTGACGTAGTCCATCCAGACGTCACGCATGCCCACCCAGACGTGCCAGAGCAGGGAAACGATCACAGAGAAGGTCAGCACCTTCATCCACTGGGCCGAGAAGATGCCGGCCCACTTGTCGTAGCCGATGGGGCCCTTGCTGAAGATCACCTGGGCCAGAACGACCAGGGTGAAGAGGGCCATCAGGCCGGCGGTGACGCGCTGGCTGAGCCAGTCGCGGAAACCGTAGTGTGCGCCGACGACGATGCGCTTGGAGCCGTAGTTCACTGACATTCCTGTGCTCCTTGTCTTAGTAGAGGCCGAACAGCTTGGCGCCCAGCACAAGCGTGAGGAACACGCTCAGGCCCAGGGTCACCATGGCGGAGGTCTTGCCGAACTGCTTGGTCACGGCCGCGTGGCTCACGTCCATCCACAGGTGCCGCAGTCCGGCGATGAAGTGGTGCAGGTAGGCCCAGATCAGGGCCAGCGCCACCAGCTTGATGAACCAGCCCGGAACAAACCCGATGCCGATGTTGAAGGCGGCCCGGAACTTCGCGAAGGAGATTTCGGAGGACACCGAGGTGTCGAACATCCAGATGATGAAGGGCATCAGCAGGAACATCAGCACGCCGCTGATGCGATGCAGGATCGACACGATGCCCGCCGCCGGAAGGCGGTAGCTGGGCAGGTCCGTGATGGCGTTGATATTGCGGAATTCAGGCCGTTTTTTGGCTATCTCACTCATGGATGGCTTTCGTGGGGTGTAACCGCTTTGTAATTCGGGCAAATGCAAACAACCCAAAATTCTATTGCAACGCACAAAACTGACACAGAGCCTTCATCTTTCCCGACCAGCGCGCTAATTCAGGTCATTGCGGTAGTGGTGGGTATCGGTGCGGTACAGGCCGCGCCGCAATTCCATGGGTACGTCGTTATAGGTATAGGCGATGCGTTCCACGCTCAGGAGCGGCACGTTCGCATCGACGCGCAGGAGGGCGGCCTGTTGTTCGTCGGGCGCGACCGCGCGGATTTTTTCTTCGGCGCGCACCATGCGCACGCCGAATTCAACTTCGAACATCGCGTACGTCGGGCCGTGATAACCGGCGACCTGGTCGGCGGTGATGCCCTTGAAGGCATTGCCCGGCAGCCAGAGATCTTCCAGGATGGTGGGCACGCCGCCGAACGACAGCACGCGGCGCACCTGCACCACCTGGTCGCCTGAGCGAAGCGCCAGCGCCCGCGCCACGTCCGCGGTAGCGCGCGCACGGCGGCATTCGAGCACCGTGCGCTGCGCCGGGCCTTCGCTGTCGCGGTCGCCGCTGTCGGGCATGAGTTTGAGGAAGCGGTACTGGACGTGCTGCTCGGAGTGGGTGGCCACGAAGGTGCCCTTGCCCTGGCGGCGGATCACGAGGTTCTCGGCAGCCAGTTCGTCGATGGCCTTGCGCACCGTGCCCTGGCTGACGCGAAAGCGCGCGGCCAGGTCCATCTCGCTGGGGATGGCTTCGCCGGGCTTCCACTCGCCGTTCTCCAGGCTTTGCAGGATCAGGCCCTTGATCTGCTGGTACAGCGGGCTGAATGCCGGCGTGGCCTGCGCGTCTGCCGGGGCGCCGGCAATTTCGGCCGTGGAAGCAGGTGTTTGTGCCATTGCGGTTGAAGCTTGAAACTTCCTGAATCATATCTTATATAAGACATAAGACAAATTGACGACCTAGGGTTTTCGCGGGTAAACTTGCAGGCTGTTTCGATGCGCAGCGCCAGTGGTTCCGGCAGCTTGCAACACAAGTTTCACAACCTTCCTTTCGGAGATCTCCCATGAGCAAGAAGCCCGTCCGCGTTGCCGTCACCGGCGCCGCAGGTCAAATCGGTTACGCCCTGCTGTTTCGCATCGCATCGGGCGAAATGCTGGGCAAGGACCAGCCCGTCATCCTGCAGCTGCTCGAAGTGCCCGTCGAAGGCCCGCAAAAGGCACTCAAGGGCGTGATGATGGAGCTCGATGACTGCGCGTTCCCGCTGCTGGCCGGCATGACCGCCCACGGCGACCCGATGACCGCCTTCAAGGACGCCGACTACGCCCTGCTGGTGGGTTCGCGCCCCCGCGGCCCGGGCATGGAGCGTGCCGAACTGCTGGCCGTCAATGGCGCCATCTTCACAGCGCAAGGCAAGGCACTGGATGCCGTGGCCAGCCGCAATGTCAAGGTGCTGGTGGTGGGCAACCCCGCCAACACCAATGCCTACATCGCCATGAAGAGCGCCCCCGGCCTGCCGCGCGAGAACTTCACTGCCATGCTGCGCCTGGACCACAACCGCGCCCTGTCGCAAGTCGCTGCCAAGACCGGCACCGCCGTGGGCGACATCGAGAAGATGGCCGTGTGGGGCAACCACTCGCCCACCATGTACGCCGACTACCGCTTCGCCACCGTCGGTGGGAAGGCCGTCAAGGACCTGATCAACGACCAGGTCTGGAACGCCGACACTTTCCTGCCGACAGTGGGCAAGCGCGGTGCCGCCATCATTGAGGCGCGCGGCCTTTCTTCCGCTGCTTCCGCGGCCAATGCCGCCATCGACCACATGCGCGACTGGGCCCTGGGCACCAACGGCAAGTGGGTCACCATGGGCATTCCGTCCAACGGCGATTACGGCATCCCCAAGGACGTGATGTTCGGCTTCCCCGTCACCACGAAGGACGGCAAGTACGAAGTCGTCAAGGGCCTGGACATCGACGCCTTCAGCCAGGAGCGCATCGACAAGACGCTCAAGGAACTGACCGACGAACAGGCCGGCGTCGCCCACCTGCTGTAATCGAGATGGTCCATCCGCGCGACGTCCTGCTAGGTTCGCAAGCCGGGGGGGCTTCCCTCCCGGTCTGCGACCACTACAGCGGCGTCGAGGCGCGGATGCGCAAGAGCCTGCAGCTGCAGGCCGAGATGACCGAGGAGTTCGGCGCCTGCGTCTTTGACGTCACGCTGGACT
>CALRME020000151.1:0-6971 GCA_943369045.1 Sphingobacterium thalpophilum | reverse complement strand
TAGGTGACGAAGCCGCGCTCGAACCAGTTGCTGGAACCTGCCAGGTCGGTGCAGGCGGCCGAGATCATGCCGCCGGTGCAGCTTTCCGCCGTGGCCAGCATCCACCCTCTTGCCAAGAGAGAATCGGCCAGTAAAGCGCACTGGGATTGCATGAATAGCTCCTGATTCAATAGCATATGCTCACATAGCCCGCCACAAGGCAAGGACCAGCAGCGTGCAGAAAGCGGCCACCAGGTCGTCGAAGATGATGCCGAAGCCACCCTTGGCATCGAAGCCGTGGAACAGGTTGTCGGCCCATGCGACGGGGCCGGGTTTGACGGCATCGAAGAAGCGGAACAGGCCAAAGGCCACCAGCTGCGCGATGAATCCTGCGGGCATCACCAGCCACAGGATGATCCAGAAGGCGATGACTTCGTCCCACACGATGTTGCCCGGGTCCAGTACCCGCATGCGGCCGGCTGTGAACGTGCACGCCCACCAGCCGATGGGCAGCGACGCGGCAATCACCAGCCCTATCTGCGCGGGCGTCAGCCACTCCTGCATCAGCAGGTAAACGCCCCAGGCCCACAGCGTGCCCATGGTGCCCGGTGCCACGCGCGAGAGGCCCGAGCCAAAGCCCAGCGAGATGATGTGCGCCGGATGCGAAAGCATGAAACGCAGCGTGGGGGCGGAATGGGTCATCGGGGAATGATTTTGCCGAACCAGCCGGCCCAGTAGTCGATGCAGGCCTTGATCTTGGGCAGGCGGTGGCGGCCTGCCAGCGTGATGGCGTAAATGGGGATGGGTGTGTCGTCGGAAAAATCCATCAGCAGCGGCACGAGCTCGCCGCGCGCCGCCAGCGGGTCACCGACCACGGTGGCCAGCCGCGCGATGCCCAGGCCCTGCAGCGCCAGCTCGGTCATCATGCTGCTGCTGTCCGAGCGCCAGTGGCCCTCCACCGCCAGCACCACTTTCTCGCCCTTGACGATGAACGGCCACTGGTTGAGCAGGGCGACGGCGCTGTTGGCAATGAGGCGGTGCCCGCTCAGGTCATCCGGATGTTTTGGCTTGCCGTTGGCCTTGATATAGGCCGGCGTCGCATAAAGGTGGCGGCCCATGGTGCCGATCTGCCGCGCCACCACGGTGTCGGTGTGCGGCGCGCCGGTGCGGATGGCAATGTCGATGCCGGCCCGCGACATGTCAATCAGCCGGTCTTCCACCTGCAGTTCGATGCGAAGCCGGGGATGCAGTGCCCCCAGTTCTTTCAGGCTGGGCGCCAGCTGGTAGTGGGCCATGACAGGACTGGCCGCCACCCGCACCAGGCCGCTGGCCTCGCGTGCCTTGCTGGCGAATTCGCCCTGCAGTTCGTCGAGCGTGCCGTTCAGGCGGCGGCAGTAGTCCAGGAAGATCTCGCCTTCGGCCGTCAGCGACAGGCCGTGGGTGCTGCGGTTGATCAGGCGCACGCCGCAGCTTTTCTCGATGCGGCTGAGTGAGCGCGAGACCTGGCTGACCGGTGCATCGCGTTCGCGCGCCACGGCCGACAGCGTTCCGAGTTCGGCCACGCGGGCGAACAGGTGCATGGCGTCAAAGTCGAGTTCCCTCATGCGCTGATGGTAGCGAAGCGGCGCTGGTCTTGCACCGGGTGCAACACCCATTTGCGCCGCGCGCCGTTTCGCGCATGCCGCCTGCTGCCTACATTCAATGCACAGAAACCGAAAGGACCCGCACCATGAACACCGCACCCCGCAGTTACCTCACGCCGGCCGACCGCGACGCCGCCATGATCGAAGCCAGCAAGCTGCGCGCGATGAGCCTGCGCCGCGAAAGCATCGGAGCGTTCTGGCAGGCGCTGGGCAGCGCTGTGCAGTGCGCCGCGCACAGCGTCATGGAAGTCGCCCGCCGCACCCACCCTGCCCACACCACCCACAAGGAAGCCTGAACATGCCCACTCTGAACCTGAAAGTCTCGCCCCTGCAAAACCCCGGCCGCTACGCCGAACTGGCCTCGGCGCTCACGCGCCTGACGGCCGAGCACCTGGGCAAGCGCGCCGACGTGACGACCGTGATGATCGACGACCTGCCGGCCGCGCGCTGGTATGTCGGCGCCAGGGAGGCCGGCCCGACTGCGATGCTGGAGATCAGCATTACCCAGGGCACGAACACGGCGGCGCAGAAAAAGGCTTTCATTGAGAAGACCTTTGCCGAATTGCAGCGCCAGGTCGGCGCCGGCAAGCCGCTGGAAGAGGCCAGCTACGTCATCGTGCGCGAAGTTCCGGCCACCGACTGGGGCTACGGCGGCCGCACCCAACTGGCCCGGCAGATCGAGCGCGAGCGCGCGAAGATCCTGGAAGCGGCTTAGCGGTTGTCATCCCGGGCTTGACCCGGGATCCATGACTTCCGGGTTTAGCTGGCGCCACGCCTGCGGAGGTTTTCCCTTTCCCGGAATCGAAAACAGCCAAGCAGTATTCATGCGGCTTGCGGAGCATTTTCGGGCTGCAGGCCGCGCGGAATGTGCGTGAATAGAGTTCCGGCGTTCTCAGTCGTCGCTATGAGACCAAGCGACTGACACTAGCGAATGCATTGACACCCATAGAAGATGTAAATAAAGAGAACTGCGAGGAACGCAAAAGTGAATGCGGCTATTGCTTCCCATTTTGAGGATGTACCCGCTTCGCTAGCCGCCAGAACATCGCTCATTGTCCAGTTTGTTCCTGGATGGTCTCGAGCCCAGCGTTGATAGAGTTCAGCGTTCGAGATTGCTTTTCGTTTCCATAATCCGAAAACGACCAGCGCCCAAATGGTTAATCCAAAGAAGAGATAGCTCAGCTTGAATGTAGAAAAGTCGACGAGCATTGAACAGATACTTGAATGTGAGAAGGCGCTCTAGCGCTAGGTTGCCAACGTGCGCCAGGAGCGCGCGCGCGGCAAGGCATCCGTGCTGCCCGACCAATTAGGCATCGGTCTCCCGCAGACTCGGGTCACGAGACCACCCCCAGCAGAATCAGCACACCGCCAAGCCAGCCGACTAGCAATCGGTTATCGCCAAGCCAGACCAGTGTGTTCAGGAGCACGCGCCTAGGTTTCCCGCTCTGTGCATCGCGTTCCGCCTTGAGCTGAGCCGCGGTCCGGTATCCCTCCATCAGGACTAAGGGCCACCCAATGGCCAGGACGAAGAGAAAAACGCCAGCGTAAATCCAGGTCAAGTGGCACCTTCTGATTTGTTCCTCGATCTGGGCATGAGGGTCCTCCTGAAGCGGCTTGCGATCGTGTTTTCGTGCGACGTGTTCACTCTACGCGACAAATAGAAGAGTCCCAAACCCGCGAACGGGAAAGGTGCCGGATCAAGTCTGGAATGACACCAAAAAAGTCGATCAAGCAGTATTCGTGCGGCTTGCGAGCCGAAATACTTCCACAGGCCGCACGGACTATCTTTGCGAGCCTTCGAGCATCAACCACGTTTCGGCAAAGACGCGGGTGGGTGGGCTGTGGCGCGCGATCAGGCAAGAACGGACTCCCGCAGGTTCAGTTGGCGCGTAGCGACAACCGCCTTGCCGCGCGACCCAGCCCGCCCACCCGTGGCTTTGCCCGCGAGGTGTGGGCACGCAAAGATGGATCCCGGGTCAAGCCCGGGATGACATCAATTCTTCGCGCCGCGCAGCAAGTCCACCAAGCCCGTTGCATCGGACGGCGCCGTATCGCCGCGCCACACCACATGCTGGTCGCTGCGGCACAGCACCAGCTTGTGGCGGTATGCCTCGGGAATGTCGAGCGCGTCGATGTCCAGCAGCACCATCGGCACCTTGAATTCGCGTGCAGCTTCCATCAGCGGCGCAGCATCCACGCCATCGTCGAAGCGCAGCAGCGTGTAGCCCGGCCCGAAAGCGTCGTAAAGCGACAGGCCATCGGCCAGCCAGAAGTGCGGCGCGCGGCAGCCCGGAACGGTGGACGGCGTGAAGCCGCCCATGCTGTAGGCGGGCGCAGCCTCGCCGTCATACGCCAGGATGGGCGAGCCGTCGTAGTAGTAGCCGAAGTTCAGGCCCGCGCAGCAGAACTGCTGCACGTTCAGCTCATAGGCTTCCGTGCCGATCGCCTCGCGCGCCTGGTCGCCTGCAACGTCCTGCGCCTCGATGTTGGCCGGCACGGCGCGGCGGGCCTTGATCATCTTCTGCGCGTGGTCCATCGCGAAGTTCGACACCTGCATGGTGATGGGCTGGCGCTCGGCCTCGTAGGCGTCAAGCATCGCTTCATCGCCCCAGCCCTGCACCCGCGCGGCCAGCAGCCATGAGAGGTTGATGGCGTCTGCTATGCCCGCATTCATGCCATAACCCGCATACGGCACCCACAGGTGCGCGGCGTCTCCGGCCAGGAAGACGTTGCGGTCACGGAAGCGGTCGGCCACCAGGCGGCGGCCGACCCAGTCTTCCTTGCTGATCACCTCGTATTGGAAATCGGGCCCGACACCCAGGATGTTGCGGATCGACTGGTCGCGGTCCACCGAATCGAACTCCGGCTCGTCGGGGTTGAGGTGGTTGTGCACCAGCCAGGTTTCGTGGCCATCGATGGCGAACACCGTCCCACAGCGCCGGGGGTTGACCGAGTAGTACGACCAGGCCGGCTTGCCCGGAACCAGTGCCTTGAGGCCTGGCGCGCGGATGTAGGTGGACTGCACCCGCTGGATCACGGCCGTGCCTTCCAGTTTCGCGCCGATCTGCTTGCGCACGCTGGACGCGCCGCCATCGCAGCCGACCATGTAGCGCGCGCTGATGCGCCGCTGCGTGTTGGTGTCAAGGTCGAGCGTGGTCGCCTCCACGCCGCCGCCCTTCTGGATGAAGGCAGTCACCTGCGTGCGGTTGAGCAACGTGACGTTGGGCAGGGCCGCGGTGTGTTCCAGCAGGATGGGCTCCAGGAAAATCTGGTTGATGCGGTGCGGCGGCTCGGGCGTGGGCCACCAGGCGTCCGGGCCTTCGGTCTCCGTGTAGCGGTCGTGCCGGCACGGGATGGGGATGCGGGTGAGCTCGATGCCGGTCATGCTGGTGCGAAACACCACGTCATTGGGGTAGTCGGCGGGCAGGCCAGCATCGCGCAGCTTCTGCGCCACGCCCAGGCGGCGGAACTGCTCCATTGTGCGCGCGGCCACATGGTTGCACTTCACATTCGGCGGCTCAGCGTAGCGGCGGGTCTCGGCAATCACCACCTTGACGCCACGCGAAGCCAGGTCCATTGCCAGCGTCAGGCCGACCGGGCCCGCACCGACGACCAGGACGTCGGTCTGGATGTCTTGGCTCATGGATCAATCCAGCTTGATGTTGGCCTGCTTGATGACCTTGCCCCATTTCTGGGTCTCGGAGCGGATGTAGGCGTCGAAGGCCTCAGGCTTGCCGGGTGCCGGCTCCACGCCCAGGTTGCGCATGGCCGACTTGATCTGCTCGTCGTTGAGCGCAGCGGTGATCTCGGCATTCATGCGCGCCACGATGGCTGCGGGTGTGCCGGCCGGCGCGACCACGCCGAACCAGCCGGTGGAGTCGTAGCCCGTCAGGCCGGCTTCGGAGACCGTTGGCACGTCCGGCAGCATGGGCAGGCGCTGCGGGCTGGTCACGGCATAGGCGATCAGCTTGCCGGCCTTGATGTGCTGAAGGGCAGACGGCAGGTCGACCACCGCCAGCGGTATCTGGTTGCCCAGCACGTCCAGCGCGGCGGGCCCTGAGCCCTTGTACGGCACCTCGACCAGCTTCACGTCCGCCATCTGTCCGAACAGGGCCGCCGACAGGTGCATGGCCGTGCCGTTGCCGCCGTGGCCGACGGACAGCTTGCCGGGCTGTGACTTCGCCAGTGCGATCAGGTCTTTCTGGTTCTTCGCCGCCATCGACGGGTGGCCGATGATGACGAAGGGAATGGCCGCCAGCATGCTCACGGGTTTCAGGTCTTTTTGCGTGTCGAACGGCATGTTGGGGTACAGGCTTGAATTGGCCGACAGCGCGCCCGCTGCGCCGACGCCGAGCGTGTAGCCGTCGGGCGCAGCCTTGGCCACCACCGTCAGGCCGATGTTGCCGCCGGCGCCCGGGCGGTTGTCCACCACCACCTGCTGGCCCAGTTTTTCATTCAGGCGTGGTACCAGCATGCGCACCACCGCGTCGGTGCTGCCGCCCGGCGGAAAGGTCACGACCATGCGGATGGGTTTGTCGGGGAAGGCGGGTGCGGTCTGGGCGCCGGCAGCCAACGCCAGGCCGGCTGCCAGCAGCGCCATGGCGGCGCGGGCGAAGTTCTTCATTTTGTCTCCTGTTTATCCCGGCATTGGAGACTGCCTTGATTCATTCGTAAATCAATAAATTACGAATCAATTATGATTTTTCATCATGAATACAGGCTTTACGCCCACGCTGCGCCAGTTGCGCGCCTTCCGCGCCGTCTACCAGCTGCGCAAGCTCAGTGCCGCAGCCGAGCAGCTTTCGGTGACGCAGTCGGCCGTGAGCGTGCTGCTGCGCCAGATGGAAGACGGCCTGGGCGTGCGCCTGTTCGACCGCACCACGCGCTCGCTCGCGCCCACCCAGGCGGCCGGCGAGGCCATCGTGGTGGCCGAGCGCATCCTGCGCGACGTGGAGTCGCTGGGCGCCGGCCTGCGCGACCTCACGTCCCTCAAGCGCGGCCGCATCTGCCTGGCCGTGACGCCGACGCTGGCCGAGATCCTGCTGCCGGGCGTGATCCGCAAGTTCGCCAGCCTGCACCCGGAAATCCGGGTCGTGATCGACGACTGCGCGCCCGACCAGTTCGTGGGACGGGTGGTGGGCGAGCACGTGGATTTCGGCATCGGCACGCCCGAGCGCGCGGCCGCCGACGTGGACTCGCAGATGCTGATGCGCGACCACCTGAGCCTGGTCTGCCGCAAAGACGACGCGCTGGCGGCGAAAAAGACCGTTCGCTGGGCCGACCTGTCCGGCCAGGCCGTGATCACGGTACGGCCCGGGTATGGCATCCGCCCGCTGATCGACGGCGCGG
>CALRME020000150.1:0-6995 GCA_943369045.1 Sphingobacterium thalpophilum | reverse complement strand
CTATACGCGGTGCTGCCCAGCCGGCACTACGTGCCTGCCCGGGTCCAGGCGCTGGTGGACGGGTTGTCGGCGCTGTTCACCGGGCGGCTTGCGCTCAGCGCGGCGCCAGCCGGATCGCGCCGTCCAGGCGGATCACCTCGCCGTTGAGCATGTCGTTCTCGAAGATGTGCCTGGCCAGCTTGGCGTAGTCCTCGGGCGTGCCCAGGCGCGAAGGGAAGGGAACGCTGGCGGCCAGCGAATCCTGCACTTCCTTGGGCATGCCGAACATCATGGGTGTGCCGAAGATGCCGGGGGCGATCGTCATGTTGCGGATGCCGTTGCGCGCCAGGTCGCGTGCGATGGGCAGCGTCATTCCGACCACCCCGCCCTTGGAGGCGCTGTAAGCGGCCTGGCCGATCTGGCCGTCATAGGCGGCGACGGAGGCGGTGGAGATCATCACGCCTCGCTCGCCGGTGGCTTCGGGCTCGTTCTTGCACATGGCCTCGGCGGCCAGGCGGATCATGTTGAAGCTGCCTATCAGGTTGACGGTGATGGTCTTGCTGAACACTGCGAAGTTGTGCGCGCCGTTCTTGCCAACCGTCTTTTCGGCTGGCGCAATGCCGGCGCAATTTACCAGCCCCATCAGCTTGCCCAGGGAGACCGCCTTGGCCACCACGGCCTGGCCGTCGGCTTCCTGGCTCACGTCGCACTTGACGAAGGCGCCGCCGATTTCCTTCGCGATGGCCTCGCCCTTGTCGGCCTGCATGTCAGCGATCACCACCGTGCCGCCGTTGTCCGCCAGCATGCGTGCCGTGCCTTCGCCCAGGCCCGATGCGCCTCCGGTGACGATGAATACCTTGCCTTTGATCTCCATGGAAAGCTCCTGATGTGACGTTTACGTTAACGTCAATTATGGCCGAGGCGGCCTGCGGGACAATGGCCGCAATGACTTCCAGATGCTTTCTCTCTCCGCTTCTTTCATTGCTTGCCGCAATCACGGCTGCCGCATTCCTTGTGGGCTGCGGTTCCGCACCGCGTGTGAGCACGCCTGCCCCCGTGGAGCCGCCCCAGCCGGTGGCCAAACGCCTGCCTCGCGTTGGCCTGGCGCTGGGCGGTGGCGCGGCCCGCGGCTTTGCCCATGTGGGCGTGATCCAGGTGCTGGAAGAGGCGGGTATCAAGACCGACTACGTGGCGGGAACTTCGGCGGGCAGCCTGGTTGCCGCCCTGTACGCCACGGGCCGTACCGGTGCGCAATTGCAGAAGGTGGCCGAGGAGATGGAAGAGGCCGCGTTCACCGACTGGACCTTGCCCATCTTCAGCCGGGGCATGCTGCGCGGCGAGGCGCTTGCGCGGTACGTGAACAGCCAGGTGAACAACCGGCTGATCGAGAACATGGCCCTGCCTCTGGGCATAGTCGCCACCGACCTGGCCAGCGGGCAGGCTGTGCTGTTCCAGCGCGGCGACACGGGCACGGCGGTGCGGGCTTCCAGCGCGGTGCCTGCGTTGTTCCTGCCCGTGAAAATCGGCGCCCACGAATACGTCGATGGCGGGCTGGTCTCGCCCGTGCCGGTGCGGTTCGCCCGGCAGATGGGGGCTGAACTGGTGATCGCGGTGGATATCTCCAGCGCACCCGAAGGCAACCCGTCTGGCGACACGCTGCAGATCCTGCTGCAGACCTTCGCCATCATGGGCAAAAGCATCAACAGCTATGAGCTCAAGGACGCCGACCTTGTCGTGCGCCCGGCGCTGTTGGGCGTGAAGGCGGCCGACTTTGCTTCGCGCAAGCGCGCCATTGAGGCGGGCAGGGCGGCGATGCTGCAGGCGCTGCCGCAGTTACGCGCCGCAATGGAAGCCAGAAGTCGCTAGGCGGGTTCAGCAAAGCCAAAAAAAAAGGGCCGGTTTTGCAACCGGCCCCTTGAAGGATCCCTGAACCTTGGAGGTGTCGAAAGGACCCGAGGAGACAACCTGAAGAACTCCCGTTCAATCACGAGAGTATCTGATAGACGCTCCGTGATGAGTAGAGTTCCTGCTCCAGACAGCTGGGGCAGAAACCCGGGAGTTCAAGTCTGGAAAATTAACGCTTCTTGGCGGTGGTCTTGGCAGCGTTCACTGCGGTGTTGGCCACGGCGTTGAAGTTCGCTTCAGCGACGTCGGAAGCTTGCTTGACAGCCTTTTGCACGGATTCCAGGGCGTTGTTGCCGGCAGCAACGGCGCTCTTGAACACGGCGACAGCGGTTTCGGAGCCGGCCGGTGCGTTCTTGGCGGCGTTGTCGACAACGGCCAGGAACTTCTTCTGGGTTTCAGCGGCCTGGGCTTCGAAGGCCTTGCCGAATTCGGCGCCGGTGCCCGAAGCGATGTCGTACAGGTGACGGCTGTAGGCAGCGGTCTTTTCGGCCAGGGGCTGGAACAGGGCGGCTTGCAGGGCCAGCAGTTCTTGCGCGTCCTTCACACCCAGGAAGGATTGGGCGGTGCCGGCGGCTTCGCCCAGGGCGGCCTTGGAGGCGGTCACGTTCAGGGCGACCAGCTTTTCGACGCCTTCGAAAGCCTTGGTGGTCAGGCCAAAGAGGGTCTCAACGTTGGCTTTGCTGGCGGCGGCGAATTGTTCAGCGGTAAAGGACATGTGGATCTCCAGAATAAAAGTTGGGGGTCAAATCACTTATCTGCTCTGAACTTTGGCCGGGGCCTTGTTTATGTTGCAGTGCAGCATGGATAGAAGTATAGGGGTATTCCCGGCCATTGCAAGTGCTTTATGCTGCGCTGCAACATTCTAGAAATCAACCCCTAATACCGGCGGTTGCCTTGCCGCAGACACAATGGGGCATGCAGGTTTTTTACGCAGACCAGTTCGTGCTGCCTCTGCCATCAGGCCACCGGTTCCCGATGGGCAAATACCAGCTGCTGCGCGACCGGCTGGCCGCCGAGGTGCCCACAGTCCAGCTGCGACAGGCGCTAAGGGCCAGCGATGGCGAACTGGCGCTGGTCCACACGCCGGCCTACATCAAGTCGATTGCCGACGGCTCAATTGCACCCGCCGCGATGCGCGAGATTGGTTTTCCATGGAGCGAAGCGATGGCCGAGAGGGCCAGGCGCTCGGTTGGCGCCACCATCGCGGCCTGCCGGGCGGCATTCGGCGAAGGCCTGGCCGCCAACATCGCGGGTGGAACCCACCATTCCTATGCCGACAAGGGAGGCGGTTTCTGCGTCTTCAACGACGCCGCCGTCGCGGCCCGGCTGATGCAGGCCGAGTGGGCCAGGGCGCACCGCCAGCCCCTGAAGGTGGCCATCATCGATCTGGACGTGCACCAGGGCAACGGCACGGCCAGTGTGTTTCGCGCGGATCAAAGCGTATTCACCCTGTCGATGCACGGCCAGAAAAACTTCCCGTTCCGCAAGGAAGCCAGTGACCTGGACGTGGATTTGCCTGATGGCTGCCGCGACGACGAATACCTCCAGGCACTCGAGGGCGCCTTGGCCGAGCTTGAAGGCCGGTTCGACCCCCGGCTGGTGATCTACCTGGCCGGTGCCGATCCGCACGAAGGCGACCGGCTGGGCCGCCTCAAACTGAGCTGGGACGGGCTGGAGGCGCGCGACCGGCGTGTGTTCGACTGGGCCTGGCAGCGCCGCGTGCCGCTGGCTTTCGTGATGGCGGGCGGCTACGGTGTGCGGATTGAGGACACGGTGCAGTGCCAGGTCAATACGTACCGGGTGGCGGCAAGCTACTGGGCGCGCTGGCAGAATCAGGCGCGATGAGCGATACCCAGACACCAGTCACAACCGCCAAGCCGCAACCCGAAGGGCGCAGTGCCTACAAGGCCTTTCGGACCATCACCACCCGCTGGATGGACAACGATGCCTACGGCCACGTCAACAACGTCGTCTACTACAGCTGGTTCGACACGGTGGTCAACGCCCACCTGATCGAGCGGGGTGCGCTGGACATCCACCACGGGCAAACCATCGGACTGGTGATCGAAACCCAGTGCAACTACTTTTCACCGGTTGCCTTCCCCCAGGTGGTGGAGGCGGGCATCCGCGTGGCACACATGGGCAAGTCCAGCGTGCGCTACGAGGTCGGCCTGTTCGTGCAGGGTGAGCCGCTGACGGCCGCCAAGGGCCATTTCATTCACGTCTACGTCGACAAAGCCAGCCGCCGCCCTACGGCGCTGCCCGCCCAACTCAAATCGGTCCTGGAGGCCCTGCAGTGACAAACCCTTCCCAAGTGAGCACCGTGATCAACGATCCGGCCAGCGTTGATGCCGCCATCGAAAGCCGCTTCTCGGCTCGCGCCTTCCTGCCCAGGCCGGTGCCACGCGAAACCATTGAAGACATCCTGCGGGTGGCCAGCCGCGCAGCTTCCGGAACCAACACGCAGCCCTGGAAGGTCTACGTGCTGCAGGGGCAAAGCCGCGACGCACTGGTCGAAAAGGTTGTGGCTGCGCACGACGCCATCTACGCCGACCCGCAACAGGCCGCACAGTACAAAGAGGAATACGACTACTACCCGGAAAAATGGGTCAGCCCCTACATCGATCGCCGCCGTGAAAACGGCTGGAGCCTGTATGGCTTGCTGGGCATCACCAAGGGCGACAAGGACAAGATGCATGCCCAGCACCAGCGCAACTACCGGCTGTTCGACGCGCCTGTTGGGCTGATGTTCACGCTGGACCGCGTGATGGGGCGTGGGTCACTGGTGGACTACGGCATGTTCCTTCAAAGCATCATGGTTGCCGCGCGGGCGCGGGGCCTGCATACCTGCCCGCAGGCGGCCTGGAACGGGTTCGCAAAAATCATCCTTCCTCATATTGGCGCCGGCCCGGATGAAATGCTTGTCTGCGGCATGGCCTTGGGCTGGGCCGATGAAAGCGAAAGGGTGAACAGCTTCCACACACCCCGTGAGGCGGTGGGGCAGTTCACCCGTTTCCTGGACTAGACGCTCAGCCCCTGGGGGCGTAGGTCATTCAGCCCTTGGGAGCGGCGGCAGAGCCTGCGTCGCCTTTCGCCGCCGTGTGGGCGGCTTTGGCGTCCTTCCTGCAGGAATCCTTGGCGTCGCCCTTCATGTCATCGCACTTTTCCTTGGCAAGTTCGAAGGCGGCATCGGCTTTGGCCTTTTTGAGATCGCCGTCATGCTTTGGGCTGGGCTTGTACTGCGCTTCGAGCTCGGCCTTGGCGACCTTTTCGTTGCCCTTGGCTTCCACCTTGCAGATGTCGGCAGCGTTGTCCTTGAGCGGCTTGCAACGCTCCTTCGCGGCCTTGTAGTCGGCCGAAACGCGGTCCTTGCCGGCCTTGTATTCGTCCTTGGTCATGGCGCTGGCGGTGCCGGCAGCGATGGTGCAGCAGGCCGCGACGGCCAGGGTGATGAAGGTGTGTTTCATGGGGGAGGCTCCTTGAGCGGGTGGGTGTGTGACAGTCTTGTGGCGTCCGGCAGTCTCTTTATTGGGACTTCTCGAAGCGGAAATCGGGGTGGCGGGTTTCGAAGCTGCGGACCTGGGTCTCGGCTTCGTCCTTTGCCAGCCCGTGGCGTTCCTGGATGCGGCCGAGCAGCTGGTCGCGCTTGCCGGCGATGACGTCAAGGTCATCGTCGGTGAGCTTGCCCCATTGCTCCTTGATCTTGCCCTTGACCTGCTTCCAGTTGCCTTCAATGCGATCGCTGTTCATGCTTATCTCCGTTGGTTGATCGGGAAACTCTAGGCTGCGCTCCGGGGGATTCCGGTAGGACGCACGGGAATGCAGGCGTAGGCACCTGCCTACAGTTGGGCCAGCCTCCATAATCGGGGCCGAACAACGACAAAAAGACAGAGAGACACCCGAATGCAGTTGCTGGGAATTCCGCTCGATTTCGTCCTTTTCGCGCTGACGCTGCTTGGCGTCGCGCTGTTTCACCATCACACGCTGCGGGTAGCGCTGACCGGGCTGGCGGTCATCACTGTCTACAAGCTCGCGCTGGGCAACTTCTCCGGCGTTCCCGGCTTGGCCGGCCTGGCGGGCCTGCTGGCCCACGAATGGGTGACGCTGGCCAACCTGCTGGGTCTGCTGCTGGGCTTTGCCCTGCTGGCTGACCACTTCGAGAAAAGCGGCATTCCCGAACTGCTGCCGCGCTACCTGCCCGATGACTGGAAGGGCGGCTTTTGCCTGCTGTTGCTGGTGTTCGTGCTGTCGAGCTTCCTGGACAACATCGCTGCCGCCATGATTGGCGGGACAATGGCGGCCGCCCTTTATCAGAGGCGCGTGCATGTGGGCTTCCTGGCCGCCATCGTGGCCGCGAGTAACGCCGGGGGCTCTGGCAGCGTGGTGGGCGACACCACCACCACCATGATGTGGATTGCCGGCGTCAAGGTCGGCCAGGTGTTCGAGGCCTACGTAGCCGCCGTTGTGGCCACCCTGATCTTCGGCGTGATCGCGGCGCGCCAGCAGCACGCCTATCAGCCCATCATGAAAGACAACCCGCAGGGCGCAAGTTTTCATGCCGCGCGGCTGGTGGTCGTGGCCATCATCCTGGCTTCGGCCATCGGGGCAAACGTGTTCTTCAACCTGCGTGCGCCGCAGGTGCTCAATGACTGGCCCGTGATCGGTGTGGCGGTATGGGTCGCCATCCTCGCTACCGCGCCCTGGCGCAAGCCGACGTGGAGCCTGTTGCCCGGCGCCTTGCGCGGCAGCATCTTCCTGCTGTCGCTGGTGATGTGCGCGGCCATGATGCCGGTCGCGGCGCTGCCTGCGGCTTCCTGGCAGACCGCGCTGGGCCTGGGCTTTGTCAGTGCAGTGTTCGACAACATACCGCTCACCGCGCTCGCACTGCGCCAGGGCGGCTACGACTGGGGCTTCCTGGCCTACGCCGTGGGCTTTGGCGGTTCCATGATCTGGTTTGGCTCGTCGGCGGGCGTGGCGCTCGCCACCATGTATCCCGAGGCACGCTCGGTGTTTGCCTGGCTCAAGGCGGGCTGGCACGTCGCCGTGGCCTATGTCATTGGCTTCTTCGTGCTGCTGGCCGTGCTCGGCTGGCATGCCGACGCGCCTGCCTC
>CALRME020000149.1:0-7010 GCA_943369045.1 Sphingobacterium thalpophilum | reverse complement strand
TGTCAAAACCGAGGGTTGCCGCGTAGTCGAGCGCCGCCTGTAGGCGCACGTTGTCCAGTTGCGGCTCGCGCGACAGGACCCAGAGGTACTTGCGGCTGGGCGTGCCGACCAGCGACACCCTGTAGTCCGCATCAAGCTGAAGAATCCAGTAATCGCCCCAGACAAACGGAACCCAGTCGAGCCAGCGGGGGGTGAAGCTCACCTGCAGGCGGCCTGCGCCGGGCTGCCCTGGCACCGCCACCGATCGCGCGACGCCGTCCGCGTCGTCAACCTTTCCGCCCTCCAGTACGCAGCGGTTCAGGACACTGACGCGGCCGTCCGGAAGTGCGCCGTACGTGGCGGACACCTGGCCAACGCATTTGCGCTGGAAGCGGTTGGGCAGACGTGCCTGTTCGTACCAGGTGCCGCTGTAGCGCTGCAGGTCCACGGGCGCGACCAGCGGAAGCTCGCTTTTCGGGGTGGGCGTGGACACGTTCGCAATGCTGCCTGCGGACGCAGAAGGCGTCTGCGCATGTACCGCCGCAGCGATGCTGCCGGTGACGACCATGACCACAGCGGCAATGAGGGGAACGTGAAGGAAGCGCATGACGCGAGTCTGGGCTGCGGCAGCTTCACGGGGCATCAGCGCCCCGCCAAAGCGCCTGTCGGTGCAGGCCTACATGCACGCGGTCCGTAACGGCCACGTACCCGCCACGCTGCGCTGGCAGGATAATCGCGTCATGAACCAACTCGAAGCGCTCAGGCAGTTCACCACCGTGGTGGCTGACACTGGTGACTTCCGGCAGCTGGCGCAGTTCCAGCCGCAGGACGCCACCACCAACCCCTCTCTGATCCTCAAGGCTGTGCAAAAGCCCGAGTACCAGCCGCTGCTGGCCGATACGGTGGCCAGATTCCGCGGCCGTGCCCTGGACGAGATCATGGACCGGCTGCTGGTGCGCTTTGGCTGCGAAATCCTTGCGGCGATTCCAGGGCGCGTTTCCACCGAAGTCGATGCGCGCCTGAGTTTCGATACCGAGGCCACGCTGGCCCGCGCGTTGCGGATCATTGAGCTGTACCAGGCCGAGGGCATCGCCCCCGAGCGGGTGCTGGTGAAAGTCGCCTCCACCTGGGAGGGCATCCAGGCCGCCGCCAGACTGGAGCAGCAGGGCATCCACACCAATCTGACCCTGCTGTTTTCGTTCTGCCAGGCTGTGGCCTGCGGCCAGGCGGGCATCCAGTTGATCTCGCCTTTTGTGGGCCGGATCTACGACTGGTACAAGAAGTCCGCCGGTGCGGGCTGGGACGAAGCGGCCAATGCAGGCACCAATGATCCAGGCGTGAAGTCGGTGCGGCAGATCTACAGCTACTACAAGCACTTCGGCATCAAGACCGAAGTGATGGGTGCCAGCTTTCGCAATACGGGGCAGATTGTCGCGCTGGCCGGTTGCGACCTGCTGACCATCAGCCCGGAATTGCTGGCACAGCTGGCGGCCAGCGACGCGCCGGTGGCTCGCGTGCTCGACGCCGACGCAGCCAGGGCAATGGAACTGCCGCGCGCCACGTACGACGAGGCGGCGTTCCGCTACGCGCTCAATGAAGACGCGATGGCCACGGAGAAGCTGGCCGAAGGCATTCGCGCTTTTGCGGCTGACGCCGTTAAGCTTGACAAGCTGATGCAGGCGGCTTGAGCCGATGATGCAGGCCTGGACCGTCCGAGCGCGCTGTGACGAGACTCCGGCCTGGGGCGCCTTGCACTCGCATTTCGAGGCAAACCGGGGCTTCGATCTGCGCCAGGCGTTCGCGCAGGACAACGCGCGGGCCGACGCCTTCAGTCAGCAGGCGCCCCATGTCTTTGCGGACCTGTCGAAGAACCTGATCGACCATAAGAGCGAGGCATTGCTCATGCAGCTGGCCCGCGAGTGCGGGCTTGAGGCGCATCGCGACGCGATGTTCGCAGGCCAGGAGATCAACACCACGGAAAACCGGGCCGTCAAGCACTGGCTGCTGCGCTCGCCCGCAGGATCCGTCCCGGACCAGGATCTGCCCGAAGTGCATGCGACGCTGGATGCAATGCTGGCCTACGCGGATGCCGTGCACGGCGACGATGCCATCACCGACGTGGTGAACATCGGTATCGGCGGCTCGGACCTCGGGCCGCAGATGGCGGTACTCGCATTGCAGCACCTGGCCGTATCCGGCAAGCGCTTTCATTTCGTGTCCAACGTGGACGGCCATGAACTCGCGGCAACGCTCCAGGGCTTGCAACCGGAGTCCACGCTCTTCCTGGTGGCCTCGAAAACCTTCACCACACTGGAGACCATGGCCAACGCCCGCTCGGCGCGCGCCTGGTTCGAGGCTGCCGGAGGCGGGGACATCGGCCGCCATTTCGCGGCGCTGACTTGCAACGTGGAACAAGCGCAGGCTTTCGGCATCCGCACCACGTTTGGCTTCCGCGACTGGGTGGGCGGGCGATATTCGATGTGGTCCAGCATCGGCCTTCCTATCGCGATTGCACTGGGTAGCGCGGGCTTTCGCGACCTGCTGGCCGGCGCCCATGCCATGGACGAGCACTTCCGTACCGCGCCACTGGAGGCAAACCTTCCGGTCAGGTTGGGCCTGCTGGATGTCTGGTACCGCAATTTCCATGGTTTTTCCAGCCGCAGCATTGCGCCGTACCACAGCGGCTTGCGCCGACTGCCTGCCTACCTGCAACAGCTGGAGATGGAAAGCAACGGCAAGCGGGTGGACATGGCCGGGCGGCCGCTGCCGTTTGCTTCAGCGCCCGCCCTGTGGGGGGAGCCCGGCACCAACGGCCAGCATGCCTACTTCCAGATGCTCCATCAGGGAACGTCGGTCGTGCCCGTGGAATTTGTCGCCGTGCGCAAGCCGGCGCACCGGCTGGAGGGGCACCATACGCTGCTGCTGGCCAACGCCATCGCCCAGGCGCAGGCCCTGATGCAGGGCCGCACCGGCGCTGATGGCCACCGGGACTTCCCGGGCAACCGCCCCAGTAGCTTCTTTGTGCTGGACGAGCTGTGCCCTGCCAGCCTGGGTGCGCTGGTGGCAATGTATGAGCACCGCGTGTTCGTCAGCGGCTCGGTGTGGGGCATCAACAGCTTCGACCAGTGGGGCGTGGAACTGGGCAAGGTCCTGGCAAAAGACATTTCGTCGCGTTTTTCGGGCGGCGACCGCCAGGGCCTGGACGCTTCGACGGCGGCCTTGCTGCAAAGGCTGCGCTAGCGATTTGTCTGGCGCCGCAAATGGGCCGCCTCTATCATGGGCGCGCGGGAATCGCCCCGCATTCACTCCGAGGAGGAGAAAAATGAACTTTGGCCAAGCCATCGGCACCTGCCTGAAGAAGTACGTCGCCTTTTCCGGCCGCGCTTCGCGCCCTGAATTCTGGTGGTTCTTCCTGTTCCAGATGATCGTGTTCACGGTCACTGGCATGATCAGCGGGACGCTGTACGGCATCGCCGCGCTTGCACTGCTTCTTCCCGGGATCGCTGTTGGCGTACGTCGCCTGCATGACATCGGCAAGACCGGCTGGTTGTTGCTGATTGGCCTGATCCCTCTGATCGGGCTGATCGTCATTTATTGGCTGGTTCAGCCTTCCGGCGAGCCCAATGCCTATGACGAGGGTACTGTGCCGGCCTGAAGCGGGGAAGCACAAAAAAAGGGCCGCTTGCGCGGCCCTTTTTGTTTTGAGCGAAGGCTCAGCGGGACATTACATGTCCATGCCGCCCATTCCACCCATTCCACCCATGCCGCCGCCCATGCCACCACCGCCGCCGGCGCCGGATTCTTCCTTCGGTGCTTCGGCAATCATGGCTTCGGTCGTCAGCATCAGCGAAGCGACGGAGGCTGCGTTCTGCAGGGCCGTGCGCGTCACCTTGGTCGGGTCCAGGATGCCCATTTCGATCATGTCGCCATAGGTGTCGTTGGCGGCGTTGAAGCCGTAGTTGCCCTTGCCAGCCAGAACCGCGGCCACAACGACGGAGGCTTCTCCGCCGGCGTTGAACACGATTTCGCGCAGGGGCGACTCGATGGCGCGCAGCACCAGCTTGATGCCCGCTTCCTGGTCAGCGTTGTCGCCCTTGATGGCGCCAGCAGCCTGCTTGGCGCGCAGCAGTGCGACGCCGCCGCCAGCCACGATGCCTTCTTCAACGGCGGCACGGGTAGCGTGCAGCGCGTCTTCAACACGGGCCTTCTTTTCCTTCATTTCGACTTCGGTGGCAGCGCCAACCTTGATCACTGCAACGCCGCCGGCCAGCTTGGCCACGCGTTCCTGCAGCTTTTCACGGTCGTAGTCGGACGTGGCTTCCTCGATCTGCACACGCACCTGCTTGACGCGGGCTTCGATGTCACCAGCAGCGCCGGCGCCGTCGATGATGGTGGTGTTTTCCTTGCCCACTTCGATGCGCTTGGCCTGGCCCAGGTCAGCCAACGTGACCTTCTCGAGCGTCAGGCCGACTTCTTCAGCGATGACCTTGCCGCCGGTGAGGATGGCGATGTCTTCCAGCATGGCCTTGCGGCGGTCGCCAAAGCCCGGGGCCTTGACGGCCACAACCTTCAGGATGCCGCGCAGCGTGTTCACCACCAGCGTCGCCAGGGCTTCGCCTTCGACTTCTTCGGCAATGATCAGCAGGGGACGGCCGGCCTTGGCAACTTGCTCCAGCACGGGCAGCAGGTCACGGATGTTGCTGATCTTCTTGTCGAACAGCAGCACGAAGGGGTTGTCCAGCAAAGCCGACTGCTTTTCCGGGTTGTTGATGAAGTAGGGCGACAGGTAGCCGCGGTCAAACTGCATGCCTTCGACGATGTCGAGCTCGTTGTCCAGGGACTTGCCGTCTTCAACGGTGATGACGCCTTCCTTGCCGACCTTGTCCATCGCCTTGGCGATGATCTCGCCGATGGATTCGTCGCTGTTGGCCGAGATGGAGCCGACTTGCGCGATTTCCTTGCTGGTGGTGGTGGCCTTGGAGGCCTTCTTCAGCTCGGCGACCAGGGCCGTCACGGCCTTGTCGATGCCGCGCTTGAGGTCCATCGGGTTCATGCCGGCGGCAACGTACTTCATGCCTTCGCGCACGATGGCCTGGGCCAGCACGGTGGCGGTGGTGGTGCCGTCACCGGCGTTGTCGGAAGTCTTGGAAGCGACTTCCTTGACCATCTGGGCGCCCATGTTCTGAAGCTTGTCCTTCAGTTCGATTTCCTTGGCCACGGACACACCGTCCTTGGTCACGGTGGGGGCGCCGAACGAGCGTTCGAGCACCACGTTGCGGCCCTTGGGGCCCAGGGTCACTTTGACTGCATTGGCCAGGATGTTCACACCCTCGACCATGCGCGCGCGGGCTTCACCGCCGAAGACTACGTCTTTTGCTGCCATGTTGATTTACTCCAGATATTCAGTTGATCGGTTGGATGGTGGGAGAAGAATTACTTCTCAACCACTGCGAAGAGGTCTTCTTCCTTCATGACGAGCAGTTCGTCGCCGTCGACCTTGACGGTCTGGCCGCTGTATTTGCCGAACAGGACGCGATCACCGACCTTGACGTTCATGGCCAGCAGTTCGCCCTTGTCAGTCTTCTTGCCCGGGCCCACGGCCAGGACTTCACCCTGATCGGGCTTTTCGGCGGCGGCGTCGGGGATGACGATGCCTGAGGCAGTCTTGGTTTCGCTGTCAATGCGCTTGACGATCACGCGATCGGCGAGAGGACGAAGTTTCATTGCATCTCCTTGTTCTAGAACAATGGTTGTAAAAAACAGAAGCGCCAACGAAAGTTAGCGCTGATTGACCCGAAGAAAAGGTGTGTTAGCACTCATCTCTAACGAGTGCTAATGATAAGGGATATTTCCGGCGTTTCAAGCTCAGGGGCGCTTTGCGACCGGGATGCGCCGACTTTGCAGGCCCCGGCCCCTATAGTCAGGCCATGGAGACCATGAATGGCAGGTGATGCAGGCGTTCGCCGCCCGCCCCGAAATCGTCTGCAGCGCCACGCTGCCGTGGTGCAAAGGCGTGCCGGCCGGTTGGACCCGGCTGTCCGTGCCCTGCTGTGGTCCATGACGGCAGGACTTCTGTTTGTCTTCCTCAACGCACTGATGCGGGGCCTGGCCCTCAAGCTCGACCCTTTCCAGACCCAGTTCCTGCGCTACCTGGCGGGCTGTGTGGTGCTGCTTCCGCTGGTCTTGCGCCATGGCGTAGCCGCCTACGTCCCCAAGAACATTGGCGGGCAATTCGCCCGCGGCGCCGTTCACACATTCGGGTTGTGCCTGTGGTTTACGGCCGTCCCCCATATCACGCTGGCCGACACCACAGCCATCGGGTTCACCGGCCCCATCTTCATCATGCTGGGTGCGTGGCTGGTGTTTCGCGAGCCCATGCGCTGGGAGCGCTGGGTGGCGGCATTGATTGGGTTCGCAGGCGTGATGATCGTGGTGGCACCCAAGCTTTCGGGGACTGGCGGTTTCTACAACCTGGTCATGCTGGCTTCGGCGCCTGTTTTTGCGGCTTCTTTCCTGATCACCAAGGGCCTGACGCGCTATGAGCGGGCCACCGTCATCGTCGTCTGGCAGTCGATTACTGTGGCGGCTTGCAGCCTTCCACTGGCGCTGCTGCACTGGCAGTGGCCGACAGCGCTGCAGTGGTTCACCTTTCTCCTTTGCGGGATGCTGGGAAGCGCAGGGCACTACTGCCTGACGCGCTCGTTCGGCATGGCCGACATCTCGGCGACCCAGTCGGTGAAGTTTCTGGACCTGGTGTGGGCGTCAGTTCTCGGCTGGCTGGTCTTCTCCGACCAGCCGAGCCAGTCGACGCTGGTCGGCGGCGTGGTCATCTGCGCGTCGACCATCTGGATTGCCCGCAGGGAAGCGCGGACGACACGGCGCTAACGGTCCGCCAGGGTGCGGCGAAGGCACAATCGCTGCGTCATGCACACCACCGCGCTCGTTCTCTTCTCCGGCGGCCAGGACTCCGCTACCTGCCTTGCGCTGGCCCTGTCAAAGTACCAGCGTGTGGAGACCATCGGCTTTGACTA